>JAHEBR010000075.1 GCA_024642185.1 Marivivens sp.
CGAGGTGAACACATGGTCATAGGCCGCCCGCAGCGTATTGACCGCACCCACGATCACCTCGTGCACATCCGGCACGACCCGCACCTCGGCCATCCGTATCCCCATCTGCGTCAGGCGGCTGGCGAGATGCTGGGTGTTGGTATCAAGCGTCCGGCCCGAGAGGATCTCGTCACCGATCACAAGCATCGCAGCGGTCGGATTGGTCATCGGCTTCTCCTTCGGGGCTGATTTCGGTATAGGTCCGGCCCATGCGGTTTTCCACTCCTCTTCTGCCCGCGATCTTGATCCGCCGCTATAAGCGGTTCCTCGCGGATATCCGGTTTGCGGACGGCACCGAGGCCACCGCCCACGTTGCCAACCCCGGCGCCATGACCGGGCTTGCCGAGCCCGGCACGCACATCTGGGTCGAGCGCAACGACGATCCCAAGCGCAAGCTGCGCTATAGCTGGCAGCTGGTTGATCATCGCACGGGGCATTTCACCTGCGTCGATACCTCGCTCGCCAACCGCGTCGTCGCCGAGGCGTTGGCGGCGGGGCGTATTCCCGAACTGGCAGGCTATGACCAGCATCGCCCCGAGGTTCGTTATGGCGAGCGGAGCCGCGTCGATTTCCTGCTCTCGGGCGAGGGCCGCCCTGATTGCTTCCTTGAGGTGAAGAGCGTCACGCTTTCCCGCGTCGCCGGCCTTGCCCAGTTCCCAGACGCCGTGACAGCCCGTGGCGCACGGCACCTGCACGATCTGGCGCAAGAGGTGCACGCTGGCCATCGCGCGGTGATGCTGTTTCTCGTGATGCGCACCGATATCACCCACGCAGGCATCGCCACGGATATCGATCCGGCTTATGGCGCAGCCTTCGAGGCGGCGACACGGGCGGGCGTTGAGGCCATCGCCTATGACTGCGTGATCGACCCAGAAGGCGTGGCCTTCGGCGAGCAGCTTTTCGTGCAGGTCTAGATCATCCCGCCGTTTTCGCCTATTGGGCGGGAAAGACCGAAAGGACGCGACGTGGACGACACCAGAGGCAGGCTGACAAGAGACGGGATCCGCATCCATGAAGACGCGGATTTCGCCGGAATGCACAAGGCAGGCCGTCTCGCCGCGCAGATCCTCGACGATATCATCCCGATGATCGAGCCGGGCCGCTCGACCGAAGAGATCGACGCCAAGATCACCTCGATGGTCGAAGCCGCTGGCGCCGTCTCGGCCACGATCGGCTACAAGGGCTATCAGCACGCGAGCTGCATCAGCGTCAATCATGTGGTCTGCCACGGCATTCCCGGCCCCAAGGTCCTCAAGGACGGTGATATCCTCAATGTCGATGTGACCGTGATCGAGGGTGGCTGGTATGGCGATACGAGCCGTATGTATGTGGCGGGCAACCTGCCGCGCAAGGCCGAGCGGCTCATTCAGGTGACGCATGATGCGCTGATGAAGGGGATCGAGGCGGCCAAGCCCGGCAATACATTTGGCGATATCGGCAACGCGATCCAGACCTATGTCGAGGCCAACCGCATGAGCGTCGTGCGTGATTTCTGCGGCCATGGCCTTGGCCGCGTGTTCCATGCCCCGCCCAATGTTTTGCACTATGGCCGCGCGGGCACCGGACCGGTCCTCGAAGAGGGGATGTTCTTCACCATCGAGCCGATGGTGAACCTCGGCCGCCCCGAGACCAAGGTTCTTGCCGATGACTGGACAGCCGTAACCCGCGACAAGTCGCTCTCGGCGCAGTTCGAGCATTCGGTGGGCATCACGGCGGATGGCGCGGATATCTTCACCCTCTCGCCCGCGGGCAAGTTTCACCCGACCTACTGATCGGCCCGAAGGATCGTGATCCAGGTGTCGCCATAGCGGCGCTGGTCGAGAAGTGTCGTTCCCGGTGCGGCGGCCTGCGCCGTGTTCTCTTCCCAGACGATCAGCGCCCCGTGTGCGATCCAGCCCCCCGCAAAGGCGGCGGCGAGGGCCTTCTCGCCCAAGCCCTTGCCATAGGGCGGGTCGAGAAAGACGAGGGCATAGGGCGCATCCGGATTGGCGGCGAGGCGCGTTGCATCGCGGGCGATGAGGCGGCTGTCGGCCTCGCGTCGGCATTTGCCGATGTTCTCGCGGATCAGCGATTGCGCGACGCGGCCGTCGTCTATGAAGGCGACGAACGAGGCGCCGCGCGACAGGGCTTCGAGGCCCAAGGCACCTGTTCCGGCGAAAAGATCGAGCACGCGGGCATTGCTCACCGGATCATCAAACCGGCCGCCCAAGAGCACGTTGAACAGGCTCTCGCGCACCCTGTCGGCGGTGGGGCGCAGATGCGCCGCCGCATCGCCCTTGCCGACCGAGGCGAGCGTCAGACCGCGATGCTGGCCACCGATGATCCTCACGAGCGCAAGAGGGCCTTCATGTCGGTCGCCGGATCGCGGATGACATCGGGCGTGGGTGACTTGCCCGCCTCAATGAGCCGCTTGCCCACCATATAGTCGCGCGGGTCGTTCATCGCGTCGACGGCGATCAGCTCGTCGCCCTTGTAATACCAATGCGACTGGCTCTCGCCCGCCGCTTTGCGCAGATGCACCGCGTCATAGCCCATGTTGAGCCCGCCAATCTGCAACTTGCAGTCATACTGGTCCGACCAGAACCACGGGCGCGGTTGATAGACCACATCCCCGCCGATCATGTTCTGCGCCACCACCTCAGCCTGATCGATCGCGTTGCCCACACTCTCAAGCCGGATGCGCTGGCCGTGATAGACGAGCGAGGCGCAATCGCCCGCCGCCCAGATACTGGCGTCGCTGGTGCGACCGTGGCTGTCGGTCCAGATGCCGTTCTCGATCTTGAGGCCCGCCGCCTCGGCCAACTGGGTGTTGGGCGTGATGCCGATGCCGACGATGGCGAGATCAATGTCTATATGGCTGCCGTCGCTCAGATCGGCGCCGGTGACGCGGCCATCGCCGGTCAGGCGCGAAAGGCCGAGGCCTTCGCGGATATCGACGCCGTGGCTTTGGTGCAGATCACGGAAAAAGTCCGAAGTGATCGGCGCGGCGACGCGCTGAAGGATACGGTCGGCCATTTCGATCAGCGTGACCTTGAGCCCGCTCTTGGCTGCCACCGCCGCCGCCTCGAGCCCGATATAGCCGCCACCGATCACCAGCATATGCCGACCCGGTTGCATTTCGGGTGCAAGCCGGTCGGCGTCCTTGAGGTCGCGCATGGTGAAAACGCCCTCCAGTTCGCCGCCGATCGCGGCGGGAAGGCGGCGCGGGGTAGAGCCGGTGGTCAGCGCGAGTTTGTCATAGACGATGACCTCGCCTGTGCCGGTCGTCACCGTCTTGGCCGCCGCATCAATCGCGCTCACATGGGTTGAAAGCCGCAGGTCGATGCCGTGTTCGGGATAGAATTCGGGCGAGCGCAGGAACAGGCGCTCAAGCTCCATCTCGCCCAAGAGATAGCCCTTCGACAGGGGCGGGCGCTGATATGGCGGCACGTCCTCGCCACAGATCAGAGTGATCCGGCCCTCAAATCCGCTCGTACGCAGCTTGGCGACAAGGCTGGCTCCGGCCTGCCCGCCGCCGACAACAACGAAATGGTCCATGACATTGCCCTCTGGTCTCTGCAGCACGTCACCCTATATCGTGGCCGAGAACACGGGCAACCGCTTTTGGGAGAGTAACGGATGATTGAAGTCGGGCAGAAACTGCCGAACGCCACGCTGACGATGATGGGGCCTGATGGCGTCCAGCAGGTTGACCTTGCGAGCCGCCTCAAGGGCCGGCGCGTCATCATCTTCGGGCTGCCGGGGGCCTTTACGCCGACCTGCTCTTCGGCCCACCTGCCGAGCTTCATGCGCACCAAGCCACAGTTCGATGCCAAGGGCGTTGACGAAATCATCTGCCTGTCGGTCAACGATCCCCATGTCATGCGGGCATGGGGTGAGACCAGCGGAGGCGCGGCGGCGGGGATTACCTTTCTGGCCGATCAGGCGTCGGAGTTCACCAAGGCCATTGGGATGGAATTCACGGTGCCCGCCAGCGGCTTTTTCGATCGTTCCAAGCGCTATTCGATGTTTGTTGAGGATGGCGTCGTGACGATCTTCAACCCCGAAATCGAAAAGGGCTGCGCGATTTCGGGCGGGGAGAACCTGCTCGACCTGATCTAGTCCTGCTCTGGTGCCTCGCTGCGCCGGAAGGGGCCATAGCTCGTGAGCACTTCGATCTCGTGGTCGATGGCGCGGCGCTCTGCCGTCAGGAACTGCGCGACAGCCTCGCGGAAGCCCGCATCATTGATCCAATGGAGCGAATGGGTCTCGGCGGGCATATAGCCCCGCGCCAGCTTGTGATCGCCCTGCGCCCCGGCCTCGACCCTGAGGCCGTGGGCGATGGCATAGTCGATGGCCTGATAATAGCAGAGCTCGAAATGCAGGAAGGGGTGATGCTCGGTGCAGCCCCAATAGCGGCCAAAGAGCGTCTCGCTGCCGATGAAATTCAGCGCCCCGGCGATGGGCTGGCCGCCCTTCAGCGCGAGGACGAGAAGCAGGTCGTCGGCCATGCTTTCGCCGATCAGGTCAAAGAACGCGCGGCTGAGATAGGGCGTGCCCCATTTGCGGCTGCCGGTGTCCTGATAAAAGCGCCAGAAGGCATCCCAATGCTGCGGCCCGATCTCCGCGCCGCGCAGCTGGACGATCTCGCCGCCAAAGCCCTGCGCCTCGGCCCTTTCGCGCCGGATCGTCTTGCGCTTGCGGCTTGAGAGGGCGGCGAGGAAATCGTCAAAGCTGCGGTAGCCGGGGTTTTCCCAGTGAAACTGCTGGCTCGCGCGGCGCATCAGGCCAAGCGCCTCGCCAGCGATGGCCTCGGCCTCGGTGCAAAAGGTGATGTGGAGCGACGAGAGACCGTTCTCGGCCGCCACTTGCACCGCCCCTTGGGTCAGCGCCGCCATCGCCTCGGCCTCGTGCCCTTTCGCGGCAAGAAAGCGGCGGCCGGTGGCGGGGGTGAAGGGCACGGCGATCTGGGCCTTGGGGTAATAGCTGCCACCCGCCCGTTCATAGGCGTGGGCCCAGTTGTGGTCGAAGACGTATTCGCCCTGACTGTGATGCTTGATGTAGAGGGGGGCGACACCGATCACCTCGCCCCCTTTCCGCGCCACGATGGGGCGGGGCGTCCAGCCGGTTCTTTCGCCCACCGAGCCGCTTTCCTCGAGCGCGCGCAAGAAGCGATGGGTTGTGAAGGGATCGACCGTCACACCGTCAGGACAGGCGCAGCGATCCCAATCGGCTTCGTCAATCGAGCCGACGCCATCGTGAAGGGTGACGGTGATGTTCATGGGGTCTCGAACGGCTGCGTCCTCACGCCAGATAACCCTCGAAGGTGATGTTGTCGGCCACCTTGCGTGCTTCGGCTTCGAGTTCAGGGGATGTCACCGTCCAGCACAGGATCGCTGCCCCGAGCGCGCGGATCTCGGCCACACGGGGGCGGTCGAGGTCGGTCACCTCGTGGCTGATGAAGCACGAGCCGGTCGACTCGTAATCGGGGATGGCACGCAGGTGGGTGCAGATGCGGACGGGCAGCGGCACCCACTCTTCGGGGATATAGGCCGAGGTGGTGATGCCGCGCGGGATGGAAGGGGAAAGCCGCCCCATTTCGGCCACGGCATGGGGATTGAACGACATGACGGCCACAGGGCCGCCATAGCCTTCGAGATCACGGGCGACCGCCGCGCCAAGCGGGCCGAGGTTGGGGCCCATGTGGCCGTCCTGATCCTTGATCTCGATGAGGAGGGGCACCTTGCCGCCCACCACATCGAGAACCTCGCGCAGGGTCGGGATGCCTTCGGTGCCGCCCAGCAGAGGGATCGCCCGCAACGCTTCGGCATCGAGCGTAGCAATCGCGCCACTCCGCCCCGTCAGGCGCTCGAGATCATAGTCGTGAAACACCATCGCCACGCCATCGCGCGAGGGCTGGACGTCGATCTCGATGCCATAGCCCGCCGCCACGGCCGCCCGCACCGCCGCCAATGAGTTCTCCGGTCGGCCCTGCGCGATGTCGTGCAGGGCGCGGTGGGCGATGGGGCGGGCAAGGAAGGTGGCGGGGAGGTGCATCATTTCACTTCGAAGATCGCTTCGACCTCGACCGCCACGCCAAGCGGCAGGGAGGCCGCGCTGACCGCCGAGCGGGCATGACGGCCAGCATCGCCAAAGACCTCGACCATCAGGTCCGAGGCGCCGTTGACGACCTTGGGCTGGTCAGTGAAATCGGCGGTCGAATTGACGAAACCGACAAGCTTGACCACCCGCACCAGCCGGTCGAGATCGCCGTCGCAGGCGGCCTTGAGCTGGGCAATAAGGCTCAGGCCGCAGGCCCGCGCGGCCGCCGCGCCTTCTTCGATGCTCATATCCGCACCAAGCTTGCCCTTGATAAACCCGTCCGGCCCGTTCGAGACCTGCCCCGAGACAAAGACCTGCGAGCCGGTCCGCACCCACGGCACATAGTTGGCAACGGGTGCAGTGGCCTGCGGCAGGGTGATGCCAAGCTCGGCAAGGCGCGATTCTATACGTCCGGTCATTTTTGTCTCCTTGGATTTCCTCAAAGCTAGTCCGCCCACAGCGGCGATGGAACAGTCTTGTCACAAATCTTGAGCAAGCTTTCATTGAGGTGACTGCGTGGGCGTGTCACACTTGAAAAAGGGATGTATCTCGCGCGCCACGCCGGGGAAATCCTCTTGTGTTACCTTGTGACTTTTGCCGGGCCAGGGGCTATGTGGTCGGCAAAGGTGCCAACTGAGCAGTGATTGGCGAAGCCCATGAACAAGAACAGCCGAGTTCTGCCCGTCCTTCTTCTGGCAACAGCACTTGCCGGATGTGCCGCTGCGCCGGATGGCGGGTTGATCAATGACCCCTACGAGCAGGCGAACCGGCAGGTTCACGATTTCAACACCGGCCTCGACAAGGCTCTCTTGCGCCCTGCCTCCGAGGTAACCGAGGCTCTGCCCGATGCCCTGACCGACCGCGTGGTCGATTTCGCAGACAACCTCGCCCTGCCGGGGATGGTCGTGAACGGTCTGCTTCAAGGCGATCTGGAAGGCGCGATTTCCAATACGTTCCGATTCGTTCTGAATACGACGATCGGTTTGGGCGGGCTGTTCGATTTTGCGGATGAGGCGGGTCTTTACGAAAAGACCACCGATTTCGGTCAGACGCTTGCTGTCTGGGGTGTGCCGGAGGGGGCCTATATCGTGTTGCCGTTCCTGGGTCCCTCGACTGAGCGCGACACGGTCGGTCTCCTTGTAGATTTCGCCTTCGATCCGCTGCAGTTCCTGATACCGCCCGATGCCCAAGAGCTTCAGCCCTATGCCTTTGTCGGCAAGAAGGTCATCAGCCGCGGGCGCTTTGGCTCGACGGTGGATTCCCTGCTTTACGAAAGCGCAGACCCATATGCGCAGGCACGGCTTCTCTATCTGCAGAACCGCCGGTTCGATCTTGGAGTGCCTGCGGATAGCTCTTATATGGAGGGCGGCGCAGATCCCTATGCCGACCCTTATGCCGATCCATATGGCGACTTTGTCGACCCCTACGAGGATTTCTAGATGACCACCGCGATCCGCCGCAGATCGTTCCTGCTTCTCGCCGCCGCCGCCAGCCTTCCGGGCAGCGCATGGGCCTTGAGCGGCGCCGAGGCGCGTGCGCTCGTCGATCTTCTTGTGGCCGATATCAATGCGGTGATCGCCAGCGGCAAGTCCGAAGCCGAGATGATCAAGGATTTCGAAGGCATCTTCGATCGCTATGCGGATGTGCCGATCATGGCCCGCTATGCGCTGGGCGCGGATGCCCGCAGCGCCTCGTCGGCGCAGATGAAGGCCTTCACAGAGGCGTTCCGCACCTACATCTCCGCCAAATACGGCCGCCGCTTCCGCGAATTCATTGGCGGGCAGATCAACGTTCAGGGCGAAAGCGCGATCCCGCGCGGCGTTCAGGTCGAGACCATGGCCAACCTGCGCGGTCAGGCGCCGTTCCGGGTCGATTTCCATGTCTCGGATGCCTCTGGCAAGGCGCTTTTCTTCAATATCATCATTGAAGGCATCGACATGCTTCTGTCGGAGCGGACCGAGATCGGTGCCATGCTCGACCAGCGCCGCGGCGATCTTGACCGTCTGATTGCCGATCTGCGCGCGCTATGACCCATACCTTAAAGGCTTCGGCCTTTCTTCTTGCGGTTCTGCCCCTTGCGGCAGGGGCGACGCCCTATGACGGCACCTATCGTCAGGCGGCCAATTCCGAATGCGGCCTCGTCGGCGTCGATGGCGCGTCGATCAAGATCGAGGATGGGATATTCTATGGTGTCGGGATGCAATGCCTGATGGCGCGCCCCGTGAGCGTGGTCGACATGGACGCCACTCTCTACACGATGGAATGTTCGGGCGGCGGCGATGTCTGGGCGGAGCGGGCGATGATCATGGACGGCCCCGGCGACGGCAGCATCTTCGTGATCTGGAACGGCTATGTGTTCCGCTATTCCCGCTGCCCCGATCCTGCTGAATAGGCGCTAGTTTCCGCCGCCGAGGATCGAGTTCAGAAGGTCGATCAGGAAATTGCCGTCCGTGGCCCCGCCCGGTTGCGGGCCAAAGAGGATTGGTCCGGGCTCGACCGGCTCGTCCATCGGCAAGGGAACGGGCGTCATGCCATCGAGAACCCGCACCATGGTTTCATGCCAGATCTCGGCGGGAAGCCCGCCACCGGTCACGCCCGAAAGCGGTGTGTTGTTGTCATAGCCCATCCAGACGCCGGTCACATAGTCGCCGGTAAAGCCGATGAACCATGCATCGCGCGAGGCCTGCGTCGTGCCCGACTTGCCGGCGATCTGCCAGCCGGGGATGCGGGCGCGCACGCCGGTGCCTTGCTCGACGACCTGCGTCATCATCCATGTGAGCTGTCGCGCGGCGCTTTCCTGAACCACACGTTCGCCAATGCCGCCACCCATGCCCATGAGCGGAATGTCATCGCCCTGCAGGCGCAATT
>JAHEBR010000319.1 GCA_024642185.1 Marivivens sp.
CGGTGGCCACATCGAGGCCGGCAAAGTGATCGACCCAGCGGACCTTGTCGGTTTTCAGCGGGACAAACGCGGTATTGCCAACCGGCGCCGCATCGTCGAGCGCGAAGAAGGTGTCGATCACCGGCAAATCATATTTGCGGCAGAAATCAAGATCGCGCTGGTCGTGCGCGGGGCAGCCGAAAATCGCGCCGGTGCCGTAATCCATCATAATAAAGTTGGCGATCCAGACCGGCAGGTGCCAGTCGGGGTTGAGCGGGTGCTGCACGGTCAGGCCGGTGTCAAAGCCCAGCTTCTCGGCCTTTTCCAGCGCCTCTTCGGTGGTGCCGCCCTTGGCGCATTCGGCGCGGAAGGCGGCGATGGCGGGGTTGCCCTCGGCCAGCGCTTTGGCCAGCGGATGATCGGCGGAGATGCCAACGAACGACGCGCCCATGAGCGTATCGGGGCGGGTGGTATAGACGTCGATCCGCTCGTGGCCCTCGGCGGGGGCGACCATATCGAACGCCATCTGAAGCCCGCGCGATTTGCCGATCCAGTTGGCCTGCATCAGCTTGACCTTGGCCGGCCAGTTATCAAGACCGTCGATAGCCCCGAGCAGCTCTTCCGAGAAATCGCTGATCTTGAAGAACCATTGCGTCAGCTCGCGCCGCTCCACATCCGCGCCCGAGCGCCAGCCCTTGCCGTCGATCACCTGCTCGTTGGCCAGAACGGTCATGTCGACCGGATCCCAGTTGACCACGGCGTTCTTGCGGTAAACGAGGCCCTTTTCCAACATATCGAGAAAGAGCGCCTGCTGTTGGCCGTAGTATTCGGGATCGCAGGTGGCAAGCTCGCGCGACCAGTCGAGCGACCAGCCCAAGGGCTTCATCTGCGTCTTCATCACTTCGATGTTCTGATAGGTCCAGTCCTTGGGATGCCCTCCCGAGGCCATCGCGGCGTTTTCCGCAGGCATCCCGAAGGCGTCCCAGCCCATCGGGTGCAACACGTTAAAGCCGTTGGCAATCTTGTGGCGGGCGATCACGTCGCCCATCGTATAGTTTCGCACATGGCCCATATGCAGCCGCCCCGAGGGATAGGGGAACATCTCGAGCACATAGTATTTCGGCTTGTCCGCGGTCCGGGTGGCGCGGAAAACGCCGGCCTCTTCCCAGGCGGCTTGCCATTTGGCTTCGATCTCAGAGGCGGAATAGCGGGACATGGAATGGTCTTTCAGGACAGTGAAACGCCGGGCAATTGGGCCCGGCGCTGTGTTAATCGAGATCGCGGGCGGATTCTATAGCTAGCTGCCGATCCGTAGCTGGCGCGCGCGGGCCAGGATCGCGTCTTCCACGGCGCGCTGGGTCTCGGCGGCGACGGCGCCGGAACGGCTTTGCAGCGCAACGCTCAACGAGCGGGCATCAAGCGCCGGATCGCTGATATGAACCGTGGCGCGATAGGCTTTGCCGCCGCCCGGCGGGGTGCCATAGCCGAAGACGATCACGCCGGTGAACGGATCGACCGTTTCGATGGGCAGAAAGCTCAGGACATCAATCGCTGCCGCCCAGAGGTATTTGTTGACTGCGACGCTCTCCGCCCCGGCCACGCGCGCGGCCTGACGGGTCACGCCTGTGTCTGCCGCTTTGGCCCCGCCAAGGCCGAAAGGCAGGCTCGAAAGCCCGCTGCCGCCAGAACAGGCCGCGAGCGTGGCGACAAGTGCGGTGGTCATGGCCATCCGGCCGATGCGGTGAAAGGTCATGCTGTCAAAGATCATGCGGCGCCCCCTTCGCCCAAAATCGGGCGCTTTTACAAAATGTGTAGCGAAGGGGCACCCGCCTCACAAGGCCCAAGGGCAAATGCCGCAGGCCCAAAAAGAAAGAGCGGCCCCGAAGGGCCGCTCAAACTTACCCGTTGGGTGCGTTCGATTAGAACTCGAACGACACGCCGACAGTGCCGCCTTCGGCGTAGCCGACAGCGTAGTCATCGGAGTCGATGTCGCCGGTCGAGTAGCTGACGGTGACGCCGGCGCCGTTGCCGAGGTCATACTCGAGGCCAACATAGGTGCCATCGTCAACCATACCGGCCATCACGACAGCGCCGCTGCCCATGTCGTAGGAGCCTTCGATCTCAACGCCGACGCCGTCGGTGCTGAGGGTCGCCGAAATCGCGCCTTCGCTGTACGAGAGCGAAGCGGAGTCGAACGCGCCGTCAGCAAAGGTTGCCGAGGCCGAAACCGCGCCCATGTCGTAGCCAGCGGTGACCGACCAAGTCGCGTCGCTGTTGTAAACAACGCCAACCGAGAGGGGATCAGCCGAGTAGTCGGCAGTGATGTCCCAGGTGCCAGCGTCGCCGGTGTTGAAGCCGAGAGCAACCGAACCCACGGTGTAGCCGACGCCGAGGCCCCAAGCGGTGCCGTTAACGGTCTGGAAGTCGATATCCGCACCACCCATCGAGGCGCTGACGCCGAG
>JAHEBR010000076.1 GCA_024642185.1 Marivivens sp.
CAGGCCATCGCCTATGGCACCAAGATGGTCGGCGGGGTGACGCCGGGCAAAGGCGGGCAGGATCATCTGGGCCTGCCGGTCTTCAACTCGGTTCACGAGGCCCGCGCCGTGACCGGCGCCAATGCCTCTGTGATCTACGTCCCGCCGCCCTTCGCGGCCGATTCGATCCTCGAGGCGATCGACGCCGAGATGGAACTGATCGTCTGCATCACCGAGGGCATTCCGGTGCTCGACATGATGAAGGTCAAGCGCGCGCTGATGGATTCCCAATCGCGCCTGATCGGCCCCAACTGCCCCGGCGTGATCACTCCGGGCGCCTGCAAGATCGGCATCATGCCCGGCCATATCCACAAGCGCGGCTCGGTCGGTGTCGTCTCGCGGTCGGGCACGCTCACCTATGAGGCGGTCAAGCAGACCTCCGACCTCGGCCTCGGCCAATCGACCGCTGTCGGCATCGGCGGCGACCCGATCAAGGGGACCGAGCATATCGACGTTTTGGATATGTTCCTCGACGATCCGGAAACCCAGTCGATCATCATGATCGGCGAGATTGGCGGCTCGGCCGAAGAAGAGGCGGCCGAATTCCTCGCCGCCCAGCGCAAGAAGGGCCGCTGGAAGCCCACCGCCGGCTTCATCGCCGGCCGCACCGCCCCTCCGGGCCGCCGCATGGGCCATGCCGGCGCCATCGTCTCGGGCGGCAAGGGTGATGCGGAGTCGAAGATCGAAGCCATGAAGTCCGCCGGCATCGTCGTCGCCGAAAGCCCCGCGCATCTGGGCGAGGCGGTGATGAAGGCGATTGGCAAGTAACGTTCCCAGCGCCCCGGAAACGGGGCGCGCTTCTCTATCGCAGGTGTCGCCATGACCGAGCAAAGCCCCAACGATATCTTCCACGCCTCCTCGTTCCTGCAAGGGGCGAACGCCGACTATGTCGAGCAGCTGCACGCCCGCTTCGCCGACAATCCCGGCAGCGTTGACGAAAGCTGGCGCGCCTTCTTCCAGTCGCTGGGCGACGCTCCCGCCGAGGCCCGCGCCGAGGCGATCGGCCCGTCTTGGGCGCGACCTGACTGGCCGCCGCAGGCCAGTGGCGAGTTGATCTCGGCGCTTGATGGCCAATGGCCGTCCGATCCGAAAAAGGCGGGCGAAAAGATCGCCTCCAAGGCCGCCGAAAAGGGCGTTCAGATGTCCGACGCGCAGGTGCGTCAGGCGGTGCTCGATTCGATCCGCGCCCTGATGATCATCCGCGCCTACCGGATCCGCGGCCACCTGATCGCCGATCTCGATCCCTTGGGGATGCGCGACAAGACCCCGCATCCCGAGCTTGATCCCAAAAGCTATGGTTTCACCGAAGCCGACATGGACCGGCCGATCTTTATCGACAACGTCCTCGGCCTCGAGATCGCCTCGATGCGGCAGATCATCGATATCGTCATGCGGACCTACTGCGGCACCTTCGCGCTGCAATATATGCACATCTCTAATCCCGAGCAGGCCGGCTGGCTGAAAGAGCGTATCGAAGGCTATGGCAAGGAAATCGCCTTCACCAAGACCGGGCGGCGCGCGATCCTCAACAAGCTTGTCGAGGCCGAGGGCTTTGAGAAATTTCTCCACGTCAAATACATGGGCACCAAGCGCTTCGGCCTTGATGGCGGCGAGGCGCTGATTCCGGCGATGGAACAGATCATCAAGCGCGGCGGTTCGCTTGGCGTCGAGGAGATCGTCATCGGCATGCCGCACCGCGGCCGCCTGTCGGTCCTCGCCAATGTCATGGCCAAGCCCTATCGCGCGATCTTCAACGAATTTCAGGGCGGCAGCTTCAAGCCCGAAGACGTGGACGGCTCGGGCGACGTGAAATACCATCTCGGCGCCTCGTCCGACCGCGAGTTTGACGGCAACAAGGTGCACCTCAGCCTCACCGCCAACCCCTCGCACCTCGAAGCTGTCAACCCCGTGGTTCTGGGTAAGGTTCGCGCCAAGCAGGCCCAGCGCGGCGATACCACCCGTTCGACCGTCCTGCCCGTGCTGTTGCATGGTGATGCGGCCTTCGCGGGCCAGGGCGTTGTGGCCGAGGGCTTTGGCCTTTCGGGCCTCGTCGGCCACAAGACCGGCGGCACGATGCATATCATCGTCAACAACCAGATCGGCTTTACCACCGCGCCGCACTATTCGCGCTCGTCCCCCTACCCGACCGATATCGCGCTGATGGTTGAAGCGCCGATCTTCCATGTGAATGGCGACGATCCCGAGGCCGTGGTCCACGCCGCCCGCGTCGCCACCGAGTTCCGCCAGAAATTCCACAAGGACGTGGTGATCGACGTCTTCTGCTATCGCCGCTTCGGCCATAACGAAGGCGACGAGCCGATGTTTACCAATCCGGTCATGTACAACCGGATCAAGAAGCACAAAACCACGCTCCAGCTCTATACCGAGCGCCTCGTGGCCGACGGCCTGATCCCCGAGGGCGAGATCGAGGATATGAAGGCGGCGTTCCAGGCGCAGCTCAACGAAGAGTTTGACGCCGGCCGCACCTTCAAGCCCAACAAGGCCGACTGGCTGGATGGCCGCTGGTCGCACATGGATCGCAACAAGCAGGGCAAATACCAGCGCGGCAAGACCGCCATCAAGGAAAAGACCCTGCGCGAGATCGGCGAAGCGCTGGTCAAGGTGCCCGAAGGCTTCAAGACCCACCGCACCATCGACCGCCTTCTCGAGACCAAGGCGCAGATGTTCTCGACCGGCAATGGCTTCGATTGGGCTACCAGCGAGGCGCTGGCTTTTGGCTCTTTGATGCTCGAAGGCTATCCGGTGCGCCTTTCGGGGCAGGATGCCACCCGCGGCACCTTCAGCCAGCGGCACTCGGCCATCATCGATCAGGAAACCGAGGCGCGCCACTATCCGCTTAACCATATCCGCGAGGGGCAGGCGCATTACGAGGTCATCGACTCGATGCTCTCGGAATATGCCGTGCTCGGCTTCGAATACGGCTACTCACTGTCCGAGCCGAATGCGCTTGTGGCTTGGGAAGCCCAGTTCGGCGATTTCGCCAACGGCGCCCAGATCATGTTCGATCAGTTCATCTCGTCGGGCGAATCCAAGTGGCTTCGGATGTCGGGCCTCGTCGTCCTCTTGCCGCACGGCTTCGAGGGCCAGGGCCCCGAACACAGCTCGGCCCGCCTCGAGCGGTTCCTGCAGATGTGCGGCGGCGACAACTGGATCGTGGCCAACTGCACCACACCGGCCAACTATTTCCACATCCTGCGCCGCCAGCTGCACCGCAGCTATCGCAAACCGCTGATCCTGATGACGCCGAAATCGCTTTTGCGGCACAAGCTGGCGATCTCGGATATCGGCGATTTCACCACCGGTTCGTCCTTCCACCGCGTTCTGTGGGATGACGCGCAGAAGGGCCATTCCGATACCAAGCTGGTTACCGACGACAAGATCAAGCGCGTGGTCATGTGCTCGGGCAAGGTCTATTACGACCTCCTCGAAGAGCGCGACCGCCGCGGCATCGACGATGTCTATCTGATGCGCATCGAACAGTTCTATCCCTTCCCGGCCCTCTCGCTGGTGAAAGAGATGGAGCGTTTCAAACAGGCCGAGGTTGTCTGGTGTCAGGAAGAGCCCAAGAACCAGGGTGCCTGGAACTTCATCGAACCCAATATCGAATGGGTGCTGACCCGCATCGGCGCCGATTACAAGCGCCCCGTCTATGTCGGCCGCGCGGCTTCAGCCTCGCCCGCCACAGGCCTCGCCAGCATGCACAAAGCTCAACAAGAAGCGCTCGTGAACGACGCGCTGACGATTGAAGGAAACTGACCATGAGCACCGAAGTCCGCGTTCCGACCTTAGGCGAAAGCGTCACCGAGGCCACCGTCGCCACCTGGTTCAAGAAGCCCGGCGATGCCGTGGCGGTGGATGAAATGCTCTGCGAGCTCGAGACCGACAAGGTCACCGTCGAGGTGCCCGCGCCGGTCGCCGGCGTCCTGACCGAGATCGTCGCCGCCGAAGGCACCACCGTCGGCGTTGCCGCCCTTCTCGCCCAGATCGCCGAAGGCGCTTCCGCTGCCGCCACCCCGGCAGCCCCCGCCCCCGAGCCCAAGGCCGAGCCCGCCGCTGCCCCCGCGCCCGCCAAAGAGCGCGACACCGAAGACGCCCCCTCGGCAAAGAAGCTGATGGCCGAAAGCAATCTCTCGGCCGATCAGGTCTCAGGCTCGGGCAAGGATGGCCGGATCATGAAGGAAGACGTGCTCGCCGCCCTTTCCGCACCCAAGGCCGAGGCCCCCGCCCCCGCCGCCCCGCGCGCGCCGGTCTCAGCCAATGACGCGGGCCGCGAGGAACGGGTCAAGATGACCCGCCTGCGCCAAACCATCGCCCGCCGCCTGAAAGAGGCGCAAAACACCGCCGCCATGCTCACGACCTATAACGAGGTCGACATGTCGGGCATCATGGACCTGCGCAACGCCTTCAAGGACCAGTTCGAGAAGAAGCATGGCGCCAAACTGGGCTTCATGTCCTTCTTCACCAAGGCCTGCTGCCACGCGCTGAAAGAGGTCCCGGATGTGAATGCCGAGATCGACGGCACCGATGTGGTCTACAAGAACTTCGTCCATATGGGGGTTGCCGTCGGCACGCCCACGGGCCTCGTGGTTCCGGTCGTGCGCGACGCCGACCAGAAGAGCTTTGCCGAGATCGAGAAGGAAATCGCAGCCCTCGGCCTCAAGGCCCGCGACGGCAAGCTTTCCATGGCCGATATGCAGGGCGGCACCTTCACCATCTCCAACGGTGGCGTCTATGGCTCGCTCATGTCCTCGCCGATCCTCAACCCCCCGCAATCGGGCATCCTTGGCATGCACAAGATCCAGGATCGCCCCGTGGTCGTCGACGGCCAGATCGTCATCCGCCCGATGATGTATCTTGCGCTGAGCTACGATCACCGCGTCGTCGACGGCAAAGGGGCTGTAACGTTCCTCGTGCGGGTGAAAGAAGCGCTTGAAGATCCGCGCCGGTTGTTGATGGATCTCTAACGCCTTACAGGAGGCCGAAATGACCCCAGAGCTTCAAGTCCTCGCCTATGCCGGCCTTCTTCAGGGCATCCAGTATGTCCTGATGTCGGTCTCGGCCAATCTGGACCTCGGCCTCGGCAAGACGATGTCGGCCCGCGACCCCCATCGTCTTGGCAAGCCCATCGGCGAGCTTCTGGGCGTCCGTGCCGGCCGCCTGCACCGCGCCTTCACCAACCATTTCGAGGGGCTCATCCTCTTCACCCTCGCGGTTGTCGTCGTCACCCTCGCCGACCGCGCCACAGGCTTTTCCGCCGCCTGCGCCTGGACCTACCTCGGCGCGCGCATCCTCTATGTCCCGGCCTATTTCTTTGGCCTCTCGCCCTGGCGCTCGATCATATGGATGGTCGGTTTCCTCGCCACGATGGCGATGCTTGCCTCGGCCCTTGTCTCCTGATTTCCCCCCGAAAGGACCCGCCATGTCGAATTATGACGTCATCATCATCGGCGCCGGCCCCGGCGGCTATGTCTGCGCGATCCGCTGCGCCCAGCTTGGCCTGAAAACAGCCGTGGTCGAAGGCCGCGAGACGCTCGGCGGCACCTGCCTCAACGTGGGCTGCATCCCCTCCAAGGCGCTCCTCCACGCCACCCATTCGCTCCACGAGGCCCAGCACAACTTCGCGGCAATGGGCCTCAAGGCCGCCGCTCCGCAAGTCGATTGGGCGCAGATGCAATCCTACAAACAGGATGTGATCGACGGCAACACCAAGGGCATCGAGTTCCTCTTCAAGAAGAACAAGGTCGATTGGATCAAAGGCTGGGCCACGATCCCCGCCCCCGGTCAGGTCAAGGTCGGCGACACCACCTACGAGGCCAAGAACATCGTCATCGCGACAGGGTCCGAGCCTTCCTCTCTTCCCGGCATCGAGATCGACGAAAAAACGGTCGTGACCTCAACCGGCGCGCTCTCGCTCCCCTCCATCCCCAAATCGCTCGCCGTGATCGGCGCCGGCGTCATCGGGCTCGAGCTTGGCTCGGTCTACAGCCGCCTCGGCGCGGAAGTGACCGTGATCGAATACCTCGACGCCATCACCCCCGGCATGGACGGCGAAGTGCAGAAAACCTTCCAGCGGATGCTCAAGAAACAGGGCCTCAAGTTCGTCATGGGCGCCGCGGTTCAAAGTGTACAAACTGGCAAAACCGGCAACAAAGTTTCGTACAAACTGCGCAAGAACGACAAGGAAGAGGCGCTGGAGGCCGAGGTTGTCCTCGTCGCCACCGGCCGCCGCCCCTTCACGGCGGGCCTCGGCCTCGACGCCCTCGGCATCGAGATGACCAAGCGTGGCCAGATCGCCACGAACCACTACGCCACCAATATTCCCGGCCTCTACGCCATCGGCGACGCCACCCCCGGCCCGATGCTTGCGCACAAGGCCGAGGATGAAGGCGTGGCCGTGGCCGAAATCCTCGCAGGCCAAAAAGGCCATGTAAATTATGGGGTTATCCCCGGCGTCATCTATACCCACCCAGAGGTCGCCTCTGTGGGCGCCACCGAAGAACAGCTCAAGGAAGAAGGCCGCGCCTACAAGGCCGGCAAGTTCTCCTTCATGGGCAACGGACGCGCCAAAGCGGTCTTCGCCGGCGACGGTTTCGTGAAAATCCTCGCCGACGCCACCACCGACCGCGTCCTAGGCTGCCACATCATCGGCCCCGCCGCCGGCGACCTCATCCACGAGATTTGCGTCGGAATGGAATTCGGCGCCGCCGCCGAAGACATCGCCCGCACCTGCCACGCCCACCCGACCTTCTCCGAGGCCGTGCGCGAGGCAGCCATGGCCTGCGGCGATGGGCCGATCCACAGCTAAACCCTTCTTTTGGCTGAAAATACTCCGGGGGTGAGGCCCGCAAGGGCCGAGGGGGCAGCGCCCCCTAGCCTTTCAACATCCGAAGCCCCTGCGAGACGTCGGTCCTGACCGCAAGCCGCAGCCCCGGCTCATCCCCCGCCTTCAGGGCCGCGAGAATCAGCTTGTGGTGATAGGGCGGATCCTTGCGATTGAGCCGCCCATAAAGCGCCCGCATCGTCGGGCCGAGCTGCAACCAGACGGTCTCGGTCATCGCCAGCATCGCCGGCGCCTGTGCCCGCAGATAAAGCGTCCGGTGAAACTCGAGGTTCATCCGGATATAGCCGATCGCGTCATGCCGGGCGACCATCTGGCTGACGCCCTGGTTGATCGTCTCGAGCCGCTCGATCAGCGCGAAATGCGCCCGCGGCAAAGCCCGGCTCGCCAGCTCCGGCTCCAGAAGCGCCCGCAATGTTGCCAGTTCCTCGATCCGCTCGTTCGACAGCTCCGGCGTCGATATCCGCCCCGACGAACTCATCGTCAGCGCTCCCTCGGCCGCCAGCCGCCTCACCGCCTCGCGTGCCGGGGTCATCGAGACGTCGAACTCCTTGCCGATGCCACGCAAAGTCAGCGCCCGCCCCGGCTCGATCTCGCCATGCATGATCCGCGCACGAAGGCTGCGATAGACCCTCTCGTGGGCCGCGTTATTGGGGTCGGTGGGGCGTGTTGTCGGCAGCATGGCTTTTTGTGATCACAAAAAGACCTGCCGTCAATCGGTGAAGCGGATCCGATGCAGCCTGTCGCCCTCGGTGCGCAGCCAGCGCCGGTGCGTCTCAAAGTCCGGGCATATCCGCGCGACCAGCTCCCAAAATTCGGGCCCGTGATGCAACTCCTGCAGATGCGCGACCTCATGCGCCGCGACATAGTCGAGCACGTCCGGCGGCGCCATGATCAACCGCCAGGAATACATGAGCCCACCATGTGCCGTGCAGGAGCCCCAGCGCGAACGAGTGTCGCGCAGAGTGAGCTTGCCATAGCTTCTCCCGATCTCGGCGGCATAGCGGTCGGAGGCCTCTGCCAGCCGATCCCGTGCACGCGCCTTTAGGAAGGCCAGTGCTCGCGCTGCGGCATCCTCGGCCCGCCCCGGAACTACGAGCGCCGCCCCGGAAACCTCGATTCTCCGGGACGATCCCACCTCGAGCCGCAGCTCGCGGCCCTCGAACGGAACGAGATCGCCCACCTGGACACGGCGCATTTCACCCAGTTGGTCCAGATGCCCGCGCAGCCAGCCCTCCCGTTCCCTCAGGAAGGCCACACCTTCGCGGTCAGCCACTCCGTTGGGGATCGTCAAAGTAATGCGGCCATCCAGCCGCGAAATACGAAGCGACAAACGCCGCGCCCGCGCCGAACGCTTGAGCGCAACAGCGATCGGGGGGTTGCCTTCCAGCACACATCGTCCCATATGCAGCATCTCGCCAGAATCCGGTGTCAAAGCCTTTGACACCCAGATCAGCTTATGGCAGTTGGCGGCGATCCGCTGCAAGTGCACGACAAGTTTTTGAAGGGACAACCATGCCCAAGGAAGAATGGGGTACCAAACGCCTTTGCCCGACCACCGGCAAGCGCTTTTACGACCTGAACGCCAACCCGATCGTCAGCCCCTACACGGGCGATATCGTTACTGTCGAGCAGGGCAAGACCCGCACGATGGTGGCCGATGCGGAAGACGCGCAAACGAAGAAACTCAAGTCGGTTGAGGAAGACGACGATCTGATCCTCGACGATGATGACGACGAGGAGGATGTCGATCTTGGTGATGACGTTCTCGACGAGGACGAGGATGACGATAATGTCTCCTTCGACGACCTCGGCGACGTCGCCGCCGACGACGATTGATTTCTTTCCCCGGGGCGCGTTTTTCTTCTTGAACTCGCCCCGGTCGCCGCTTAGAGAGCGGCACGCAGACGGTAACGTCTGACCAAGGATGGGGCCATAGCTCAGCTGGGAGAGCGCTTGCATGGCATGCAAGAGGTCAGGGGTTCGATCCCCCTTGGCTCCACCAAATCTCTC
>JAHEBR010000077.1 GCA_024642185.1 Marivivens sp.
TCATCAAAAGTTCAAGGTCGCAGACCTGCCGCTGTGTGAGGTCGTGGCTAGCAAGATCGCCTGCCGAAACTTTCAGCTTCTGGGCGGAATCGTAGGAGACATAAAGCTCGGGGATCGGAGCGAGATTGGGAAGCATCAGGGGGGTCCTTTTCTTCAATGAGAGAAGCCCGCTTTCGGTGCCGGTCAATTCGGCGTGCAGGGCGTCATATTCGGCGAGCTTGCGCTCGAGGAAACGGTCGGTGAGGCGGGCCTTGGTGGCCGCGCCGCGGGTTGTCAGGGCATAGGCGAAGCGCTGGCGACGGTCGGGGCCAGCGCGTTCGGTGATGGCGATCAGGCCCGCGGCGGTGGCGGCGCGGAGGTGATTGTTGAGGGTTCCAAGGCTGACGCCGATGGCCTGTGCCGTCGCACGTTGCGAGGCGTCCGGCGCCAGATCAAGCTGGCGCAGGAGGCGGAAGAGCTGATCTTCCTCCGGCGGGGCGGCTTGGGTCTGGGGTGAATTCATGGATCGGCTCAAATGTGTTCAACGATGAACGCATCTCATATATTCGGGTGTCTGGGAAGAAATTTCTTTGTGTATCTCAGAACGGAAGGCTCTCGCCCTCGGTCGCGAGGGAGGTCGCGCTGACGTCAAATATCGCGATATGGGTCAGATCGGGACGGGATCGCGAGGAATAAAGCATCGCTTGCCAGCCCTCGGCCCGCAGGCGATCCGAGACTGCCCAAGTGGGCGAGGGGCCATTGTCGCGCAGATCCTGCCAGACGATGCCGAGTTCCGGCCGCCCGCTCATGTCGATCACGCGATCTGCCGAAAAGCGCAGCGGGTGGATCAGGCGAGGCGGATCATCCGCACTGATATAGCGCCGGATCGCAACGCGGCAGCCTTCAGGCGTCAGCGACGCGTAGAGCGCTGTCTGCCCACCATGGTGAAACCGCCCTTCGGGAGCGGATGCCGGGATCAGCGGCGACTGGCCCTTGAAGGCCGCCCGCCAGATGATCCCGGCGAAAGCTGTCACTTGTGGTGGGCGAGCCAGCGCTCGGCGTCGAGCGCGGCCATGCAGCCCATGCCGGCGCTGGTCACAGCCTGGCGATAGATATGGTCGGTCAGGTCGCCGGCGGCGAAAACGCCTTCAACCGAGGTGCGGGTCGAGCCGGGGTGAACCTTGACGTAGCCGCCGTGATGCAGCTCAAGCTGGTCCTTCACCAGCTCTGATGCCGGCGCGTGGCCGATGGCGATGAAAACGCCCTTGGCCGAAACCTCGGAAATCTCGCCGGTTTGGGTGTGTTTGACCCTGATGCCGGTCACACCCATCGGGCTATCTTCGCCGACAACCTCTTCGAGCGTGTGGTGCCACATGACCTCGATCTTTGGGTTCTTCATCAGACGGTCGATCAGGATCTGCTCGGCGCGGAATTCGTCGCGGCGATGGATTACAGTCACCTTCGAGGCGAAATTCGTCAGGAACAGCGCCTCTTCCACGGCCGTGTTGCCGCCGCCGACCACGACGATTTCCTGACCGCGATAGAAGAAGCCGTCGCAGGTCGCGCAGGCCGAAACGCCGAAGCCTTTGTATTTCTCTTCAGACTCGAGCCCCAGCCACTTGGCTCGGGCGCCGGTCGCGAGGATCACCGCATCGGCGGTATAGACCGTGCCGCTATCGCCCTTGGCGGTGAAGGGGCGCTTCGACAGATCAAGATCGGTGATGATGTCCATGATGATCTCGCAGCCCATCGCGCGGGCGTGCTCTTCCATGTTGACCATCAGCTCGGGGCCTTGGATCTCGGTCTTGCCCGGCCAGTTCTCGACCTCGGTCGTGGTGGTCAGCTGCCCGCCCGGCTCCATCCCCTGCACGAGGATCGGCTGCAGCATCGCGCGGCTGGCATAGACGCCCGCAGTATATCCGGCGGGGCCGGATCCGATGATGAGAACCTTGGTGTGGCGGGTCTGGGTCATGGCAGCTTTCCTCTTGTGTCAGAACCCGATATAGCCGCGCTGCGCCGCGGTTTAAAGGCCGTTGGCGTGAAACACATAAAGAGTATGCAATGTATCGAGATGCGTAACGATATTGCGCTGACTTGAAAGATTATTGCGTATTGCGGCCGCATCGCGTAGTCTTTGCTAAATTTCCTGAGGAGTCATCATGCCGGGCAGCAAACTCGACGAAATCGACCGTATGATCCTTGCAGAGCTTCAGGCCGATGGACGCATGACCAACGTCGAGCTTGCCAAGCGGGTGGGCATTTCCGCGCCGCCCTGCCTGCGGCGGGTCCGCACGCTCGAGGAGCAGGGCTATATCCGCGGCTATCACGCCGACGTCGATCCGCGCGAATTGGGCTTCGAGGTTCAGGTTTTCGCGATGGTCGGCCTTGTGAGCCAGGCCGAGGTCGATCTTTCGGCCTTTGAAGCCAAGTGCAAAGGCTGGCCCTTGGTCCGCGAATGCCACATGCTCAACGGCGAGGTGGATTTTATCCTCAAATGTGTTTCGCCCGATCTGCGCACCTTCCAGACCTTCCTGACCGAACAGCTCACCGCCGCTCCGAATGTGGCGAGCGTGAAAACCAGCCTCGTCATCCGCGATGCGAAAGACGAGCCCGGTGTTCCGTTTGACGTTCTGGAAGAACGGCTGCGCCGCGATGCCTGATCAGGCGGCGTAGAAGAGGTCCAGGTCCTGCAGCCTGAGGCGCGGGGCCATTGGGGCGCCGAATTCGGTAAAGTCCAACATTTGCGGGAAGAGCGTCATAAAAAGGCGCAAGAGATCACCGCGCAGCGGGAAGCGGTGGGCAAGGCCGGGGTGGTAGCTCTCGACCTCAATTCCGCCAGTGACAAGCCGCTGATGCTCGGCAAAGGCCAGATGGAAAACCTGAACCGAAGTCATCGGGGTCAGTTCGACAATGTTGACGCCGTCGACAAAGTCTCTGAGCGGGACAAGCGCGATGGTTTGGCCCGTCAGGGTCTTGATGCCAGGCGCACGGTGAACGATCCGGGTCGACGGGCCAAAGACGGTGTCATTCGAGGGTCTGCCAAGGCCCATGGCTTCGGCCGCCATGCGGGTCAGGTGCCGCATCTCGGGGGATTGGCCCTCGGCGCTTGGAACGAGCATCATCGAGCCCTTCCATGTGAGTTTCTCAAACTCGCCATCGGCCGTCAGAACCATGTCGCCCGGCAAGAGATCCTCGACAGCGACGGGGCCTGCTTTGGTCTGAAAGATGGTTCCACGGGCGAAGGCTGAAAAGGCTTCTTCGAATTGCGGAATAGCGGGGGCAATATGGGAATGCTCCACGATATCGCCATTTGATGCCAGATGGACGGCCTCATACCTGCGCATGAGAGGCTGACCGCGCTGGGGCCGCCCGTCGGGTCGAGCGATCTGGTTCCTACGGGCCAGAGAGGAAAGGGGAAGGTCCAGCCCTACGCTGGAGTCGGGGGTCATGGTCATGCGGGCACCTTTTGTGCTCGCCATCAGTCGGCCCCCACCGACAACGTCCGGCTTAATGAACGATTGCGCTCAAAATCGACAATTGGTGGCAGTTTGTCAAAAGACCTGCGCGATCAGGGTGTTGAGGGGAACCAATCGCAACCGGGGTCTGGGATTGTCCGGCAATGGTGGACGAAATTGCCACATTCCGATTCGTAACGCTCAAATAAAAACCGCCCGGAAGGCCGGGCGGTCAAGGTGCCGCCAAAGGGCGGTTGGGGAAGTGAAACTCAGGCCGAGGCAGACGAGGTCGCGTCGGGTTGGGAGGAGGCCTCAGCGGCCTTGCGGCGGGCGATCATAGCTTGACGGCGGGCACCGCGGGCCCAAGGCATCTGGTGCTGCTCGCATTTTGCGGCTTCTGCTGCGAGAGATTTGATCCAGCGCTTTTCCGTTTTCATGGCCGTTCCCTGTCGTGTGTTGTTTGCCTCAGTGAGCCCAACATCGCGGCGCATCGCGGCGGTTTCTGGCGGCAAAAAAGGAATTTCCGTGAAATTTCACCAATCTCATTAATGAGGGGGTATTGTGGTCGAAACGCGCAACAATGCCGGATTTGCTGGCGTTTTTGCGAGAATCGTTGAGGCCCTGCGGTCAGACGGGCTGCGACGGCGATGCAGCCGCCCCAGTTGCGCCACAATCAGAGGCGGATCGCCGAGATCAGGCGGCCATAGTCGGCCTCTTTGGCCTTGGTGGTTCTGCGATAGCTGAAGAACCGGTCGGGATCGGAATAGGTGCAGTGCCGCGTCCATTCGGCGTTGGCTATTCCCGCCCGACGCAGAAGGTGCAGGCCGAGGGCCGGCAGATCGAACATCATCCGGTCGCCTTCGCCACCGGCAAAGAACCGGGCGAAGGCCGGATCTTCGGCTATGAACGCGTCGAAGAACTCGGGGCCGACCTCATAGGCGCGCTGGCTGATCGTCGGGCCGATCACCGCGTGGATCCGCGCGCGCTTGGCGCCGAGCGCTTCCATGGCATCGACAGTCGCCCCCAAAACTCCTGCCAGCGCCCCTTTCCAGCCGGCGTGCGCGGTGCCGATCACGCCGGCTTCGGCATCGGCGAAGAGGACCGGCTGGCAATCGGCGGTGAGAACGGTGAGCGCCACGCCGGGCAGGTTTGTCACCATCGCGTCGGCGGGCGGGCGGGGGTTCTTGGGGTCGGTGACGATGACGACATCGGCGGAATGGATCTGATGGACGCCAAGAAGCGCATCCGGTTCGAGATCAAGCGCGGCGGCCACCCGCCCGCGGTTGATCGCTACCGCTTCATGCTGGTCCGAGCTGCCGTAGCCGCAGTTCAGCCCCTTGAAGATGCCCGAGGATGCGCCGCCCTGACGGCCGAAGAAACCGTGGCGAAGCGGCGCGAGGCTGTCGGAAGTGATGATATCGAGCGTCATGGGTCGCATCCGGGCGGCGGCAGGCGCCCGTCGGGATAGAGCGCCATCACCTTGAAGAGGTCGCCCATTTCATCGGGATGGGTCAAGCGGCGATGTGCAAGGACCACGCGCTCGAGATCGGCTCCGGCCAGTTTCGAGGCAAGTTGCTGCGCCCGTGCCGTGATTCCGAGCCGTTCGAGAAAGACGCCTTGGGTCGTGAGTTTGCTGAACTTCGCCGGAGTAGCGGCGCGGGCCACGGCTTCGAAATCGACGTGGGCGGTCAGATCGGCCTCGCCGGGATCGAGGAAAGGGTCGGTTGCCGCATGGGCGCGGATCGCTTGAAACGTATCGCCCAGCGATCGCCAATCGCCATAGTCGATGATCAGCGCCGCGCCGCCGTGGGCGCCGATCCGGCGGCCGATGTCTTGGACAAGGGCGGGAAGGGCGGGGCAAAGCTCGACCAGATCGCCGTCGCGCGTGTCCTGCAGGCGGTGGGCGAGAAAGCCATAGGTGGTTTGATCGCCGAACCCCGGCTGCAACTCGCCGTGGCGCAGCCCGACCACCCGCTCGCGCCAGCCCGGCCCTTGGCGCACGAACTGGCGGATGGGCAGGGCGTCGAAGAACTCGTTGGCGACCAGCCAGAGCGGCCCTTCGGGCAGGCTCGCGACCGTGTCGTGCCATGTCGCGCCCGGAACCCGAAGCGCCTGCGCCTGCCGTAGCTCGGGCGAGGTTTCGACGAAATGCACATCGGCCGCTTCGACAAACCCGGCCACGGATTTGGTCGCCCGCAGGATATCCGACATGAGCGTGCCGCGCCCCGGGCCAAGCTCTGCAAGGATTAAACGGTCGGGCGCACCTTGATCGAGCCACGATTGCGCCAGCGAAAGGCCAATCAGTTCGCCAAACATCTGGCTGATCTCGGGCGCGGTGATGAAATCGCCGGCCGTGCCAAAGGGATCACGGGTCGCGTAATAGCCGTGCTCGGGGTGCATCAGCGCCTCGGCCATATAATCCGCGATAGAGATCGGTCCGGTGGCCGCTATCCGGGCGCAAAGCGCTTCTTCGATGGCGCTCATGCCTTGCGCCTCGGCCAAAGCACCAGAACGAGGCCGATCAGGATCATCGGCAGCGAGAGGGTCTGGCCCATGGTCAGACCCCAGTCACCCCATTGATAGGCATAGCCCAGCGGATTGCCACGGCTGACGAACTGGGCGTCGGGCTGACGGAAAAACTCGACGATATAGCGTGACAGACCATAGCCGAGGAAGAACAGGCCGGTCAGAAACCACCTTTTGCGCAGCGCGCCGCGTTTGATCGCGAGCCATGCGATCAGCGTGCCGAGCATCAAGCCTTCAAGCCCTGCCTCGTAGAGTTGGCTCGGGTGGCGGGCGCATTCGGCGACCATGATGAGACAGTTCTGCGCCGCCTCTCCGGGGAAGACCACGGCCCAAGGCACATCCGTCACCCGCCCCCACAGCTCGCCATTGATGAAATTGGCGATCCGGCCGAGGAAGAGGCCGAGCGGGGCCACGATGGCAAGCGAATCCGCCACCGAGCCGAGCGGCAGCTTGTTGAGGCGGCAATAGAGGATCGTCGCCACGATCACCCCGGCAAAGCCGCCGTGGAACGACATGCCCCCTTCCCAGACCCGAATGATCGACAGGGGATCGGCGGCGAAGGCATCGAAGGCATAGAAAAAGACATAGCCAAGCCGCCCGCCGAGGATCACCGCGACGATGATCCAGGTCATGAAGTTCTCAAGAAGTGTAGGCGTCATCGGCGGCATGCTCTCTGGCCAAAGCTTGGGCCGACGCATCAGCCAGGCGATGATCCGCCAACCGGCGACGATCCCGACGATATAGGCCAGCGCATACCAGCGCAGGGCGAAATCAAAGCCGCCGACCGAGAAGGAAAAGATCTCGGGCGAGATATCGGGAAAGGGGATCGAGGCACGCATGGGCTAGTCCTGCGCGGGGGGCGGGGTGCTGTCAACTCCCGCCCTGTTGCCTTGGCGGCTTTGCGCCTCCATATAGGGCTCAAGACGAACCCCGGAGGCCGCGATGCAGACCCGCAACAAGATCATGGACGACCTGAGCCAATTGATGACCAACGCCATGGGCGTAGCACAGGGCGCGCGCGACGAGGCGGGCAATGCCATGAAGTCTTTGCTCGACCGCTGGCTGGCCGAGCGCGATTTCGTGACGCGGGAAGAATTCGACGCCGTGCGCGCCATGGCCCAGAAGGCACGCGAAGAAAACGCCGCGCTGCTGGCCCGGATCGAAGCACTCGAAGCCAAGAAGAAGTAAGGGCTAGCGCTTGCCCGCCAAGACATGGGCGACGATCGCATTGGCGTGGCCGTGGCCCATCCCGTGCTCGGTCTTCAGATAGCCGACGATCTCCATGTGCCGCGCCGGCAACTGCCCTTCGACGATCCCGAACCAATGGCTCATCGGCTGGCCATATTTCTTTTCGATCGACGGAAAGTAGGAGGCGGGGCCTTTGATCTTTTCATCTGACACTCGTTCTCTCCCAAATCCCTCGGGGCGACATCGCTATCCTGCCAGCCCTTGAAGACAAGATACCCGAATGACCGCACGCGCAAGAATCCCGCGCTCGCGGGCAACGCCCGCCCAATTGAGGCTCCGGTAGGACAGATCGAAATATTCTGACTTTCTTCCGACTTATCCCCAAGAAACTGCTTTACAGACGCCCCTCGGCCCACCACCATATGTCGTAGGGGCGGACCCAAAAGCCCACCGTCCCTTGAGCAGGCACCTAGCGCTTGGGGCGCTGCCATTACCCCGGCGCTAAAACAAATGAGGCCGAGCACATGGCATTGACCGAGCACTTCGTCGACGAAGGCGATATCCACCCGATTGACCTCGTGGAACACATCGCCGAACACCACGCCTGGGAATTCGACAGGATCGCAGATGACCAGATCGCCATGGCGGTTGAAGGTCAGTGGCGCACCTATTCCATCACGCTGGCCTGGTCGGCCTATGATTCCACCCTTCGTCTGATCTGCACATTCGAGATGGAGCCGCCCGAAGAGCGCGACCATTTGCTTTATGAGGCGCTCAACCGCGCCAACGATCATTGCTGGGCGGGCAACTTTACATGGTGGTCCGAGCAAAAGCTGATGGTCTATCGCTATGGCCTGATCCTCGCAGGCGAGCAGATCGCCAGCCCCGAGCAGATCGACACGATGATCGGCGCGGCGGTGATGAGCTGCGAGCGTTTCTATCCGGCCTTCCAGCTGGTGACATGGGGCGGGCGGACGCCTGCCGAGGCGATGCAGATCGCCATCTCCGAGGCCTACGGTCGCGCCTGACGCATTTCGCCCGCTCCGGCTTGAACCCCCTCGGGGCGGGCACTAACCTCTGCCGGAATGGCAATGGGGGATCATCCGATGAAAGACGTGGCGGAACGCGGCCTAGTCCTTTTGGGCTGTGGCAAGATGGGGTCTGCGCTGCTTGCGGGCTGGCTCGAGGGCGGGCTTTCGCCAGAGGCGGTCTGGGTCTTGGATCCCAAGCCGTCTGACTGGCTTGCGCGGGCCGGTGTTCATGTGAACGAAGGCGTGCCTGCCGATCCCGCGGTCGCCTTGGTGGCCGTCAAGCCGCAGATGATGGGCGAGGCGCTGCCGACCCTTCAGGCGCTGGGCAATGGCGCGACGCTCTTTGTCTCGATCGCCGCCGGTACACCGATCGCTGCCTTCGAAGCCGCGCTTGGGGCCGACACGCCCATCGTCCGCTCCATGCCCAACACGCCCGCCGCGGTGGGCAAGGGGATCACCGCGATCATCGGCAACGCCCGCGCAGGCGAGGCGGATATGGCCACGGCCTCGGCGCTTCTGTCGGCGGTGGGACAGGTCGTGCGCCTCGAGGACGAAAGCCAGATGGACGCCGTGACCGGCCTCTCCGGCTCCGGCCCCGCCTATGTGTTCTTGCTGATCGAAGCCATGACGACCGCAGGGATCGAGCAGGGCCTCGCCCCCGATCTCGCCCTGCAACTCGCGCGGGCGACCGTGGCGGGGGCAGGGGCGCTGGCGGAAGG
>JAHEBR010000320.1 GCA_024642185.1 Marivivens sp.
ATGGTTAACAAACCCCTGCTTCTTTTGGCTGCAAATACTCCGGGGGAGCGCCGCAGGCGCGGGGGCGGAGCCCCCTCTTCATGCCTGAGAACGATCACGCCATCCCGCGCCGGACGCTGCCGGAGGACGGGGAATTCCCACCCAACCCCCGCGCCGGGTTTGTCGAGTTCGGCCTCGCCACCTGTTTTTCCTTCCTGCGCGGCGCATCGGATGCCGTCGATCTGGCGCAAGAGGCCTGGGCCTTGGGTTACGACGCCCTCGGCTGCGCCGATCTCAACAGCCTCGCCGGCGTGGTGCGGCTTCATGTGGAGGCGAAGAAGGCAGCACTCAGGCCTCTGATCGGTTGCCGTGTGCGGCTTTTGAGCGGCGAGGAATTCCTCGCCTACCCCGAAGACCGTGAGGCCTATGGGCGGCTGTCGCGGATGCTTTCCAAGGGCAAGATGCAGGATGCGGCTGGCAGCTGGCAGGCCAAGGGCGCCTGCGATCTGACGCTTGAGGATCTCGCCTCTCTCGGGGCGGGCGTGCATCTGATCTTCCTGCCGCCGCCCTCGCTCGCCGGCTTGGAAAAGGCGCTGCCGCGTCTGGCCCGCCGTCTGCCGGGCCTTGGCTATCTGGCGGCGAGCCATCTCTATCACGGCAACGACCGGGCGCGGATCAACCGGCTTGACCGACTGGCGGGGCAAGCGGGGTTGCGGCTTTTGGCGACCAATGATGTGCTTTACCACACCGCCGCCCGCCGCCCCCTGCAAGACGTGATGACCTGCATCCGCGAGAAGGTCACTCTGGCCGAGGCCGGCCCCCTCATCGCCCCCAATGCCGAGCGGCACCTGAAATCGCCCGCCGAGATGGCCCGCCTTTTCGCCGAATGGCCCCATGCGCTGCGCGCCACGCGCGAGCTGGCCGACCGGCTGCATTTCAGCCTTGACGAGCTGCGCTATGAATACCCGCGCGAGGTTGTGCCGGGGGGGCGCAGCCCGCAGGACTATCTGGAAGAGCTGACATGGGCGGGGGCCGAAGATCGCTATCCCGGCGGGCCGCCAACGGACGTGAAGGCCACGCTCCGCAAGGAACTGGCGATGATCGAAAAGCTCGATATCGCCCGCTATTTCCTGACCATCCACGATATCATCCGCTATGCCCGTGATATCGCCAGCCCGCCGATCCTCTGCCAAGGGCGCGGTTCGGCGGCCAATTCGGCGGTGTGCTATGTGCTGGGCATCACCGCCGTTGATCCCGCCCAGCACCAGCTTCTTTTCGAACGTTTCATCTCCGAAGAGCGCAAGGAGCCGCCCGATATCGACGTCGATTTCGAGCACGAGCGGCGCGAGGAGGTGATCCAGCACATCTATGGCAAATACGGGCGCGAGCGGGCGGGCCTCTGCGCCACGGTGATCCATTACCGCCCGCGCTCGGCAGTGCGCGAGGTGGGCAAGGTGATGGGCCTGTCCGAGGATGTGACGGGCGCGCTGGCCAAGACCGTTTGGGGCAGTTGGGGCAAGAGCGTTGACGGCGGGCACGCCAAGGAAGCGGGGCTAGACCTCAGCGATCCGGTTCTGCGCAAGACGCTGATCCTTGCGCGTGAGCTGATCGGGATGCCGCGCCATCTGGGCCAGCATGTCGGCGGCTTCATCCTCACCGAACGCCCCCTGACCGAGACGGTGCCAGTGGGCAATGGCGCCATGCCCGAGCGCAGTTTCATCGAATGGGACAAGGACGATATCGACGCCTTGGGCATCCTCAAGGTCGATATTCTCGCGCTTGGAATGCTTACCTGTATCCGCAAGTGTTTCGATCTGATTTCAGCGCATTACGGGGCGACCCTCACCCTCGCCACCACCCCGCGCGAGGATCCGCGCGTTTACGAGATGCTCTGCCGGGGCGATAGTGTCGGCGTCTTTCAGGTCGAGAGCCGGGCGCAGATCAATATGCTGCCACGCCTGCGGCCCCGCACCTTTTACGATCTGGTGATCGAGGTCGCCATTGTCCGGCCCGGACCTATTCAGGGCGATATGGTGCATCCCTATCTGCGCCGCCGCAGCGGCGAAGAGGCGGTGGAGTATCCAAGCCCCGCCCCGCCGCATGATCCGGCCGAGCTGAAATCCATCCTCGGGCGGACCCTCGGCGTGCCGATCTTTCAGGAGCAGGCGATGAAGATCGCCATTGATGCGGCCCGCTTCAGCCCCGCCGAGGCCAATGAGCTGCGCAAGGCGATGGCGACCTTCCGCTCCAAGGGCACGATCGGCAAGCTCGAGGAAAAGATGGTCGGGCGGATGGTGGCGCGGGGCTATGATCCCGAGTTTGCGCGGCGCTGTTTCGACCAGATCAAGGGCTTTGGCGAATACGGCTTCCCCGAAAGCCACGCGGCCTCTTTCGCGCATCTCGTCTATGTCTCGAGCTGGCTGAAAAAGCATTATCCTGCG
>JAHEBR010000078.1:0-7872 GCA_024642185.1 Marivivens sp.
CCATGCAGCCGATCTCGCCATCGAGCGCGATATAGTTGAGGTCAAACTTGGAGGCGGCAAGCTCTTTGGGGTCTTCCTCGGTCTCGTCGCGGAGGGCGGCGATATCGGGGTGGCGATAGAGGGCGTTGCCGTCAAAGCCCATCTTGGCATCAAGGCATTTAAGATCGCCCTTGTCGGAGACGATCAGCGGGTTGATCTCGAGCATCTCCATGTCTTTGTCGACGAAGAGCTTGTAGAGCGTGCCCATCAGCTGAACGCATTGCTTGATCTGCGCGCCCTCAAGGCCGAGGCCAAAGGCGATGCGGCGGCCGTGAAACGGCTGATAACCGGTGGCGGGATCGACCGAGAAGGACAGGATCTTCTCAGGCGTCTTTTCCGCGACCTCTTCGATATCCATGCCGCCTTCGGTCGAGGCGACGAAAGAGATGCGGCTGGTGGCGCGATCGACGAGGAGGGCGAGGTAAAGCTCGCGCGAGATGCCCGAGCCGTCTTCGATATAGATGCGGTTGACCGTTTTGCCCGCCGGGCCGGTCTGTTTGGTCACAAGGGTGCGGCCAAGCATCTTCTTGGCCTCTTGCGAGGCCTCTTCGACAGACTTGGCAAGGCGTACGCCGCCCTTTTCGCCGGCGTCGGCCTCTTTGAAGCTGCCTTTGCCGCGGCCGCCTGCGTGGATCTGAGCCTTCACGACCCAGAGCGGGCCATCAAGTTCGCCCGCGGCGGTCTTGGCTTCTTCGGCTTTCAGAACGGCGCGGCCATCGCTGACCGGCGCGCCGTAGGAGCGCAGCAGAGCCTTGGCCTGGTATTCATGGATATTCATTGCATCCCTCGCAGTTGGCTGGGTCCGTGCTGTCTAAGCACAGGTTATCTGGGGTAAGAACGTTTATTTTGCATGACTGGCGGAAATTCCGACATTTGTGATCACAGGTGAAAAAAGTGTGATCACAAAATCCAAGATGTGACCGCCAACATATTTTCACCAGTGAATCGGATGGTTTGGCGGGGGTCAAGCCGTCGGGCGGGCGATGCAGAGGACTTGCCCGCGCGGCAGGCGATCGGGGCGGACTTCGCAGGTGAAGCCTGCCTTGGTCACCAGTCTGGCGACATCGGTTTCGCGGAAATGAAAGGGGGTGCGGTCGGGGTGGGTCACCACGCCGTCTTTCTGGCGGTGGCTTTGGGCAAAGCCTTCGTCGGGGGCGAGAAAGACGGTGAAGAGGAGCATCCGCAGATGCGGAAAATGCTGCCGGACCGAGTGCAGCGCGGTCTCCAGCGAAGCGAGCGGCAGGTGGGTGAAAACGGCGAAGGCGAGGGCCACGTCGATATCCTCGGGGATGCCCGGGAAGGCGAAATCGGCATCTTCGATCAGGCGGGCGGGATCGAGGCGGGATTTGTCGGCAAGTTCGAGTTCATAGCCGCGCAGCATCAGATCGCGCGAGGCATCGGTCGCCCAGTAGTTGCCAGCATCAAGCCACGGCACCAGACGGCAGCCAAGGCGGAGCGAGCCTGCGCCGATATCGAGGAAACGGTCGGTAGGCCCGACGCCCACCTCCGCAAGCATCCGCATCTGGATGCGCCCCGTTTCATCCCAGCGGCCGCCCACGATATCGCGGTGGCGGCCTTTGGAAAGCGCCTCTTCATAGAAGCCGGGTTTGAGATAGGGCGAGATCGCCATGCGGCCCGCCCCTCTCTGCCCTAGCGGCCGACGCGATCGACGATCGCCAGCATCAGGTCGGTGGCCTTGGCCATGTCCTGCACCGAGATCCATTCGCGCGGCCCGTGGATTGCCTGCATTCCGGTGAATAGGTTGGGGCAGGGCACGCCCATCTCGGTCAGGCGCGAGCCGTCGGTGCCGCCGCGGATCGGGACGGAGATGGCCTCGATGCCGATATCCTTGGCGGCGTCGGTGGCAAGGGTGACGGGTGTCATATCCTTCTCGAGCCAATAGCGCATGTTGCGATACTGGGGCCGGATGGTGCAGGTGATCTGGGCGCGGGGTTCGCTGGCCTGAACGGCGGCGCAGACCTGTTGGACCAGTTTGCCCTTTGCCTCGAGCCCGTCGAGCTCGAAATCGCGCAGGATGAACTTGAGCCGCATCTCGGAGGAGCCGCCGGTCATGTCGGTGGCGTGGATGAAGCCTTCTTTGCCTTCGGTGGTCTCAGGCGTCATCGTCGCCTGTGGCAGGGTGGCGATGATCTTGGACGCGAGGTGAATAGCGTTGACCATCTTGCCGGTGGCATAGCCGGGGTGGATCGAGACGCCTTTGACGTGAACCACGGCCTCATCGGCCGAGAAGGTCTCGAACTCGATCTCGCCCGCCTTGCCGCCGTCAAAGGTATAGGCGAAATCGGCGCCCAGATCCTTGGGCAGGCGTTTATCAACACCGCGGCCGATTTCCTCGTCGGGGGTGAAAGCGACGCGCAGGGTCGGGCGTTTGATCTCGGGGTTGGCGAGGAGGTGCTTGGCGGCGGTCATCACGATGGCGACGCCGGCCTTGTCGTCGGCGCCGAGAAGGGTGGCGCCGGAGGCGGTGATGATGTCGTGGCCGACCTTTTCGGCGAGATAGGGAAAATCGGCGGGATCGAGGGTCAGATCGGGATCGTCGGGATAGGTGATGACCCCGCCGTTATAGCCCTTGATCACCCGCGGCTTGACGCCAACCGCGTTGAATTGCGGCGCGGTGTCGACATGGGCGAGAAAGCCCACGGTCGGCCCGGCGATATTGCCGGGAATGGTGGCGATGACGGTGCCATAATCGGTCAGGACAACATCTTCGGCGCCGATGGCCTCAAGCTCGGCCGTCAGAACCTTCTGCATATTCAGCTGGATCGCGGTCGAGGGCGAGGAGGGGCTGTCGGGGTCGGACTGGCTATCAATCGCGGCGTAGCGGCAGAGGCGCTCTTCAAGCTCGGCGAGGAATTCGGACATCTTTGGTCTCCTTTTCGTTGCCGAGATGAAAAGGAGCGCGGGGGTGGGAAGTCAAGCCGCCGCAAAAGAAAAGCGCGCCCGGAGGCGCGCTGATCTGGTTCTGTCTGTGTCAAGCTCAGGCGAGCGAAGGGTCGATGGCTTTGCAGGCCTCGATCAGGCCCTTCACCGCGGTGACCGACTTGTCGAAGCCGGTCTGCTCCTCAGCGGAGAGCTTGATATTGATGATCTTCTCGATGCCGCCCGCGCCGATGACGGTGGGCACGCCCACATACATCCCCTTTACGCCCAGCTCGCCGTTGCAGTAGGCGGCGCAGGGCAGGACGCGCTTTTGATCCTTGAGATAGGCTTCGGCCATCTCGATCGCCGAAGTGGCGGGCGCGTAATAGGCCGAGCCGGTTTTCAGCAGGCCGACGATCTCGGCGCCGCCGTCGCGGGTGCGCTGAACGATGGCGTCAAGCTTGTCTTGCGTGGTCCAGCCCATGGCGACGAGATCCGGGAGCGGGATGCCGCCGACGGTCGAATAGCGGACCGAGGGAACCATCGTGTCGCCGTGGCCGCCGAGAACGAAGGCGTTCACATCGCGCATGGAGACGCCGAATTCGAGGCTGAGGAAATGGCGGAAGCGGGCCGAATCGAGGACGCCGGCCATACCGACGACCTTGTTGTGCGGCAGGCCCGAAAATTCGCGCAGCGCCCAGACCATCGCATCGAGCGGGTTGGTGATGCAGATGACAAAGGCGTTGGGGGCGTGGGCCTTGATGCCTTCGCCGACGGATTTCATCACCTTGAGGTTGATCCCCAGAAGGTCGTCGCGGCTCATGCCGGGCTTGCGCGGCACACCGGCGGTGACGATGCAAACGTCAGCGCCTGCAATGCCTTCGTAGGTGTTGGTGCCGGTGAAAGAGCCGTCGAAACCTTCGGCGGGGCCGCTTTCGGCGATGTCGAGGGCTTTGCCCTGCGGGATGCCTTCGGCGATGTCGAAAAGAACTACGTCACCGAGTTCTTTGATGGCGGCGAGGTGGGCGAGCGTGCCGCCGATCTGTCCGGCGCCGATAAGCGCAATCTTGGGTCTGGCCATGATTTCCGTCCTTGGGATGGGTTTGCGATCGCGCAATGGGTTAGTCTCTTGTGCCGCCTCGTGCAAGTCCGCTGCGCTGCGGCATGGCGTGGCTGCTTGCTGTTATCGCTCACGGCGGGTTAAAGCGTCGTTCACGCCCGGCGATGCCAGCGGCGAGGCGCGGGGGGCGGATGCAGGGCGAGACTTTCTGGATATTGGCGGTGATCTCGTCGATCTGTGTCGGGCTTGGCAAGGGCGGGCTGCCGGTGATCGGGATGCTGGCCGTGCCTGTCTTGGCGCTGGTGATTTCGCCCATCGCGGCGGCGGGGATGCTGCTTCCGGTCTATGTCCTGTCGGACATGATCGGGCTTTATAACTATCGCCGCGATTTCGACAGGCGTGTCCTTGCGATCATGATGGTGGGCATGACCGTTGGCGTCGGCCTCGGCTGGGCGACGGCGAAAATCGTCAGCGAAGACCTCGTGACGCTGATCGTCGGTCTGATGGGGGCGATCTTCGCGCTCAACCTGATATTGCGGCACAAAGAGGATCGCCCCGCCAAAGAGGCGCGCTGGCCGGGCGGGATGTTCTGGGGAACGGTGACGGGGTTTACGAGCTTTGTCAGCCACTCGGGCGGGCCGCCGTTTCAGGTCTGGGTCTTGCCGCTGAAACTGTCGAAGTCGGTGTTTGTCGGCACCTCGATCATCGCCTTTTCCTATGTGAACGCGATCAAGCTGGTGCCCTATTATTTCCTCGGGCAGCTCAACCCCGACAATCTCAGGATCGCGGCGGTGCTGATGGTTCCGGCAGGGCTTGCGGTGATTGGCGGGGTGCGGCTGGTGCGGATATTGCCCGATCAGGTGTTTTTCCGCATAGTCGTCTGGGCGCTTCTTGTCGTGTCGATCAAGCTGATCTGGGATGGCGCGATTGGCTGATGCTGCGTTGCAGCACATTTTGGGTTGAATGAATCCGAAATTTCTGGCCTTTCTTGCGCAATAAAATTGCGAGGAAGAATCAATGACCGTCCGCCCGTTCCGTTCGGCCCTCTATATCCCCGGCTCGAAAGAGCGCGCGCTTGAAAAGGCGCGGGGGCTCGCGGTGGATGCGATCCTCTTCGATCTTGAGGACGCCGTGGCGCCCGATGAGAAGGCAAATGCGCGCGCCACTTTGTCGGCGGCGCTGACCGAAGGCGGCTTTGGCGATCGCTACAAGATCGTGCGGATGAATGGGCTTGAGACCGAATGGGGCGCCGACGATGCCGCCGCCATCGCCGAAATGGAGTGCGATGCGGTTCTGGTGCCCAAGGTCAATTCGGCGGCGGATATCGATGCGGTGGTCGAGCGGATGCCGGGCAAGCGGATTTGGGCGATGATGGAAACACCGCTTGCGGTGATCAACGCGGCAGGGATTGCGGCGCATCCGGCTGTTGAGGGCTTTGTCCTCGGCACCAATGACCTTGCCAAAGACCTTGGCACCCGCAAGGCGCCGCGCCGGGAGCCGCTTCTCTATGCGCTGCAAGCCTGCCTGATGGCGGCGCGGGCGCATGGGGTGATCGCGCTCGATGGGGTCTATAATGCGTTCAAGGACGACGAGGGCTTGGCCGAGGAATGCGAGCAGGGCCGCGATATGGGCTATGACGGCAAGACCCTGATTCATCCAGCGCAGATCGACATCACCAACCGCATTTTCGCCCCGACCGAGGCCGAGATCGACCTTGCACGCCGCCAGATAGCGGCCTTTGACGAGGCGATTGCCATGGGGCAGGCGGTGGCCGTGGTTGACGGGCGGATCGTCGAGAACTTGCATATCGTCACCGCCCGCGCGACGCTGGCGAAAGCGGAGGCGATCGAGGCGATGACGCAGGCGGCCTCTGCCTGAGGGAGTGACGCGTATGTATCTGCTTATTCTGGGCCTTATCCTCTGGAGCGGCTCGCACCTGTTCAAACGGCTCGCGCCCGAGATGCGGTCGCAGATGTCGGATCAGGGGGCCAAGGGGCTTGTCGCGCTGGCGAGCTTTGGTGGCATCGCGCTGATGGTGATCGGCTATCGCGGCTGGGACGCGCCTGAGCTTTGGTCGCCGCCCGAGTTCCTGACCTCGGTCAACAACCTCTTCATGTTCTTGGCGGTCTATTGTTTCGTGGCGAGTTCGACAAAGCCCGCCCTTGCGCGGATGGTCCGCCACCCGATGCTGGGCGGCGTGAAGATCTGGGCCTTTGCGCATTTGCTGGTGAATGGCGATCTGGCCTCGGTGATCCTATTCGGCGGTCTTCTCTTGTGGTCGGTCGCCTCGATGCTCTTGATCAACCGCGCCGAGCCCGAATGGCAACGCCCCGGCCCTTCGAGCGCGGCCAATGAGATCAAGACGCTGGTTCTGACGGCGGTGATCGTTGTCGTTATCGGATATGTTCATAATTGGCTGGGATACTGGCCCTTCGGATAACAGGCGCAGCGCATGACCAAGACCAACCCGGGCCGCTTCTTCGAAGATTACGCCGTCGGCCAGACGATCCGCCACGCCGTCCCGCGCACGATTCGTCGGATGCCTTTGCGCAGGCCTGTGGCCTTCCTGCCGCGCCAATGGATGATCTCTTGGCCTTTCATGTGGTCTTTGGCAAAACCGTGCCCGACGTTTCGCTCAATGCGGTCGCCAATCTCGGCTATGCCGAGGGGCGCTGGCTGGCCCCGGTATGGCCCGGCGATACGCTGACCTCGGAATCCGAGGTGATCGGGATCAAGGAAAACTCGAACGGCAAATCGGGCGTTGTCTGGGTCCGCACCACGGGGCGCAACCAGCGGGGCGAGGCTGTTCTGAGCTATGTCCGCTGGGTGATGGTCCGCAAGCGCGGCAGCGGGGCAGCGCCCGAGGCGGTGATCCCGGCGCTTTCGGGGGCTGTCGCGGCGGCGGATCTTGTGATCCCCGAGGGCCTCGATTTCACCAACTACGATTTCGAGCTGGCGGGCGAGCCGCATCGCTGGGGCGATTATGCGGTGGGCGAGGTGATTGATCATGTCGATGGCGTCACCATCGAAGAGGCCGAGCATATGCTGGCCACCCGCCTGTGGCAGAACACCGCCAAGGTCCATTTCGACGCGACCAACCGCGAGGACGGCAAGCGGCTGATCTATGGGGGCCATGTGATCTCGATGGCGCGGGCCTTGTCCTTCAATGGCCTTGCCAACGCGCAGATGATCGTTGGTCTCAACGGCGGGGCGCACGCCAACCCGTGTTTTGCGGGCGACACTGTGCGCGCCTGGAGCGAGGTTCTGGACAAGGCCGAGACCGCCGCGCCGGGCGTGGGGGCGATCCGCCTGCGGCTGGTGGCGAGCAAAGGAGAGGCTGGCAAACTGCGCGGGGATGATGGAAGATATCTTCCAGAGGTTCTTCTCGACCTCGATTATTGGGCGCTGATGCCGCTTTGAGAATATGTGATCACAGTTTTGACAGCTGTGATCACAACCTGCGATTTTATCGCTACCGACCGCAGAAAACCGAAGCATTCGGGCGAGTTCGGTGGTGACTTGGGCAAGCCGCTTGCCCTATACGAGGGTAGAACGGGGCAATGTGCATACAATGGTATGCCGCCCCAAGCGTAAGAGGTGAGACGCAATGTCCGAAGCCAAACGGGTTGAACGCCCGCTGTCACCCCACCTTCAGATCTATCGCTGGCACATCCCGATGCTGACCTCGATCCTGACCCGCGTGACGGGCCATGCGCTGGTGGCCGGTGTGATGCTGGGCGTGGCGTGGCTCTTGTCGGCGGCGATCTCGGACGAGGCATTTGAGACGATGAACGGCATCGCCACCTGCTGGTTCGGCGATCTGGTGTTCACCGGCACGGCTTGGGCGGTCTGGTATCACCTGCTCGCCGGCCTGCGGCACCTTTATTACGACG
>JAHEBR010000078.1:7882-8834 GCA_024642185.1 Marivivens sp.
GTGAGGAGGGGCCGATGCGCTATCTGACCGACCGTAAACGGGCCGAGGGCCGCGGCGCTTCGGGGCGCGGCACCGAGCATCACTGGTATATGCAGGCGAGTGCCGTCGTGCTGGCCTTCATGGTGCCGTGGTTCATGTATTTCTTCGGCGTGGCCCTTGGATCGAGCCGCGAGACTGTTCTGGAGATCTTTGCCAACCCTTTCGTCGCCATTCTCTCGGCGCTGGTGATCGTTGTGGGCATGCGCCACTTCGCCAAGGGATCGCAGATCATGATTGAAGACTACTGGCGCGGCACGACCCGCAAGATCGCGATCATCGCGGTCTTTTCGCTGTCGTATGTCGTAACCGCCGTGGGCCTGTTCGCGCTCGCCCGGATCGCCCTCTAGAGGAACTGACGAATGGCTGCCTACGAATTTGAGACCCATGAATACGATGTCGTCGTGGTCGGCGCCGGTGGCGCGGGCCTTCGGGCGACGCTTGGCATGGCCGAGCAGGGGCTGAGAACGGCCTGTATCTCGAAGGTCTTTCCGACCCGCTCGCACACCGTGGCCGCGCAGGGGGGCATCGCCGCCTCGCTTGGCAATATGGGCCCAGACAGCTGGCAATGGCACCTCTACGATACCGTCAAGGGTTCGGACTGGCTCGGCGATACGGACGCGATGGAATACCTCGCCCGCGAGGCGCCGAAGGCGGTTTACGAGCTTGAGCATTACGGTGTGCCCTTCAGCCGGACCGAGGAAGGCAAGATCTATCAGCGCCCCTTCGGCGGCCACACCACCGAGTTTGGCGAAGGCCCGCCGGTGCAGCGCACCTGCGCCGCCGCCGACCGCACCGGCCACGCCATTCTGCACACGCTCTATGGCCAGTCGCTCAAGGAAAAGGCCGAGTTCTTCATCGAATATTTCGCCATCGACCTGATTATGTCGGACGATGGCGTCTGCCAGGGCGTTGT
>JAHEBR010000321.1 GCA_024642185.1 Marivivens sp.
CTGGTCGAGGTGGGGTTCTTGTCAAACGCCGAGGACCGTGCCGCGCTCTCTGTTCAGCCGGGCAGGGCGACGATCATTCGTGGCCTGATCCTTGCGCTTCAACGGTGGGCCGCGGACGAGGCGGCGCGCGCGCCGCTCTTGCGCCAGTAGGCCACAATCACGGCATTGGCATTTTCGCGCCCATAAGGCGCGATCGGCTTTTGACCATCCTCCGCACTGGTCCTATAAGCGGAAGACTTTACCCCGAGGGCCTGTCTCACGTGCTTCGCTTTGTCCTGTCCTTCTTTGGCGGCATCTTTTCGGTGCTTACGCTGGGCATGGCGATGGGCGCGCTCTCGCTGAGTGCTGTGTTCACGATCTATGGCCACGATCTGCCAAGCTATGAGACGCTGGCGCAATATACCCCCAAGACGATCAGCCGGATCTATTCGGGCGAGGGGCAGATCATCGACGAATTTGCCGTCGAGCGCCGTCTCTTCACGCCGATCGAGGAAATCCCCGAAATCGTGAAGCACGCCTTCGTCTCGGCCGAGGATCAGAATTTCTATACCCACCCCGGCTACGATATCCGCGGCATGGCGGCGGCTTTTGTCGAGGCGGTTGTCTCGCGCGGGCAGGATGTGCGCGGGGCCTCGACGATTACCCAGCAGGTGATGAAGAACTTCCTTCTCGACGGCTCGCGCACCGCCGAGCGCAAGATCCGCGAATTGATCCTCGCGGTGCGGATCGAGAAGGCGATGAGTAAGGACAAGATCCTTGAGCTTTATCTCAACGAGATATTCCTCGGGCAAAATTCCTACGGCGTCGCCGCCGCCGCCCAGACCTATTTCAACAAACCCCTGACCGACCTGCGCCCCGCCGAGGCCGCCTATCTCGCCGCGCTGGCGCAGCGCCCCGGCAACCTGCACCCCGTGCGCCAGCAGGAAGACGCCATTTCCCGCCGCAACTATGTCTTGCGGCGCCTGTCGGAGGATGGCTGGCTGCCCGAGGAGCAATTGGCCTCCGAGCAGGCGCAGCCGCTTCTGACAGTGCAGGCGGGTGATTACGACAGTTTCCGCGCCGCCCTGCCGCCGCGCGACTATTTCACCGACGAGATCCGCCGCCAGCTGAGCCGCAACTTCGGCGAGGAGGAATTCTTCTCGGGCGGCCTCTCGATCCGCGCCACCATCGACCCGAGCCTTCAGGTCAACGCCGCCCACGCGCTGCAACGCGCGCTCGAGACCTATGACCGCGAGGCGCAGATCTGGCGCGGCACCGGCGAGACGATCCCGGCCGAGGCCCTTGGCGATGAGGCAAGCTGGCGCGAGGCTCTGGCGGGCGTGACTGTGCCGCGTGATGTGACGCTTGGCGGGCAATGGTATCCGGCCGTGGTGCTCAAGGTCGAAGAGCAGCGGCTTGTGGTCGGCATCGAAGGTGTCGAGGCGACCGAGGCCGAGCCCCAGGACGTCCCGCGCAAGGATATCGCCTGGATGAAGGGCAACTTCTTCGACAACTTCAAAGCGGGCGATGTGGTCCATGTCCGCCGCGAGATGAACGAAGACGGCAGTTTCGCCAACTGGAGCCTGCGGCAGATCCCCGAGGTTCAGGGCGGCTTCATGGCGATGGACGTCAACACCGGCCGCGTGATCGCCATGCAGGGCGGCTTCAGCTATCAGAACTCGGTCTTCAACCGCGCAACGCAGGCCCGCCGCCAGCCGGGCTCGGCCTTCAAGCCCTTCGTCTATGCCGCAGCCCTCGACAGCGGCTATTCGCCCGCGACGATCGTGGTGGATGCGCCGATCGAGGTGAACACGCCGCAGGGCCTCTGGCGGCCCGAGAACGCCTCGAACACCTATTACGGCCCCGCGCCGATGCGGACCGGCATCGAGCAATCGCGCAACCTGATGACTGTGCGCCTTGCGCAGGAAATCGGCATGGACACGGTCGTCGATTATGCCGAACGCTTTGGCGTTTATGACAATATGAACCCCTTCCTCGCCAATGCGCTCGGCTCGGAGGAAACCACGCTCTTCCGCGTTGTCGCCGCCTACGCCATGTTCGCCAACGGTGGCGAGCGGGTCGAGCCGACCCTCGTCGACCGTGTGCAGGATCGCTATGGCCGCACCGTCTATCGCCACGATCAGCGCACCTGCGTCGATTGCGGGCAGGTGAGCCTCATTTCGCCCGATCAGGGCCCGATGATCATGACCAACCGCGAGCGGATCATGAACGCGGTCACCGCCTATCAGCTGACTTCGATGATGCAGGGCGTGGTCCAGCGCGGCACGGCGAGCCGCACGGTCAACCTGCCGGTGCCGACCGCTGGCAAGACGGGCACCACGAACGACGCCAAGGATGTCTGGTTCGTGGGCTTCACCTCCAACATCGTCGCCGGCTGCTATATCGGCTTCGACGTGCCCAAGGGGCTTG
>JAHEBR010000079.1:0-5779 GCA_024642185.1 Marivivens sp.
CTTTCTTCTAGCGCTCCAGCGGGCCTTTACCGGCGAAAATCTTGTCGCGGAATTTCTCGATCCGGTCATAGCGCGTCTTGGACTGCTTGGCCGAGTTGATCGCATAGGCATAGCCGCGCTGGCGCCCCGGCGTCAGCGCCTCGAAGGCTTCGGCCAGTTCGGGATCGGAATCGAGCGCGTCGATCAGCTCGTCGGGCATATCGACCTCATGCACGACCTTCTCGGGCTTGAGGCCTTGCTCGGCATAGCCCATCGCCTCTTGCAGGTAGGCGCGGATGATCGGCTCCATCTCTTTCACCTGACTGTTACTGGTGAAGAAGATCATGTCGGGATGGCGCGTGTTTTCGCCCTGTCGCTGCAAAATACCTTCGGCGTCTTTCATCAGCGCGGCGTTCATGAAGGTCAGGCGATAGTTTTCCTTGAACGTCCCCATGATCGCGATGTTGCGGCCTGCGTGCATATAGGTGGGATGCCCCCATTTGGCGACTTCTTCGAGGCCCAGATCACGGCAGATGCGGCGCAGATCGAGGATGCCTTCAAGCCACGTGCGCGTGGTGCATTCGGGCGTGGCGTAGCGGTCGCAGCGGCCGCAGCCGAGTTCGAAAAAGATATTGGGGTCTGTAATCATCTTGCGCTCAACCATGCGCCACCTCCTCGAAACCATAGCCAAACCGCGCGATATCTTCGGCGCAGATATCCCCCACATGGGCGGCGAGCGAGGGATCGTAATAGCCGCGCCAGTCGCGGTCGCGGGCGCTTTGATTAACACGCTCAAGCACAACGCTGAACCCCAGATGCGCCGCCACAGGCGCAAAGTCCTCCCCGAAATGCTCTACCCGCACGAAATGCCCGGCCCGTTCGCGCCCCGCGCCATCGCGCAGATAGCTGCTATAGGGATTGCGTTGGACAGAGGCCACCGTCTCGGGATGGCGCAGGAAATCGGCAAAGCTCAAGTCGCGCGCCAAGGCCACGGCCGGATGGTCGAAACTCTGCTCCTTGAGCCAGTGGTAATAGCTCACCATCCGGTCCCACGGATTGCGGACGAGGGTGAAGATCAGGAAATCGTCCAACTCCTCGCGCGTCACCAGCCCTTCGATATCGGCGAGCGTCGAATGTTTCCAAAGCCTTCCCGCAGCCTCGACCCCCTTGAGCCGCCCGCGCCTTTTGACCGCCTTCGGTGTATCGCCGATCAGGATATCGTCGGCCATCGCCCGCCCCTCGAGCGCCAGCGCCATCGCCGTCCCCCCCGTCTTGGGGATATGAACGAAGATATAGCGGCGCCCGCGTGAAAGGATCATTCGGCCACGCTGGCGGCCTGCTCGACCGGCGGCGCCTCCGAACGCAAGGCGATGGTCACGCCCGCCACGAGGATCAGGAAGAGGCCGAGAAGGCCGAGGCCGTCCGGCCATTCGCCCCAAAGGATGATCGCCCAGAGGGTCGCGAACACCAGAAGCATATTCTCGAAGACCGAGACAAAGGCCGCCTCGGCCAGCTGATAGGCGCGGATCGTCAGGCCCACACCCAGAACCGAGCCGATCCCCTGAACGACGATCATCACAAGGAATATCCCCTCAAGCGGCGACCAGCCTCTGGTGATGAACCCGTCGCCCCCTTCCGGCACCGGCAAGGGATGGATCGCAAGGACGCTTACACCCAAGAAGCCCCAGACCGTCATCGTCAGGAAAAAGCCGCCGAGAAGCGTGAACGTCCCCTCCCCCTCGCACCAGCGGCGGGTGGCGATATTGCCCATGGCATAGATCGCGCCCGCAAGGACCGGCAGGATCGTCCAGACCGTGAGGGCCGAGGCCTCGGGCCGGATCGCGAGGATCGCGCCGGCAAAGCCGATCAGAACGGCGATGGTCCGGCGGGGCCCGACCTTTTCGCCGAAGAACAGGACCGAAAACACCACGACAAAGATCGGTGCGGTGAAGAGCCCCGCCACCACCTGCGCAATGGGCATAAACCCAAGACAGCCGAAATAGATCACCATGGCGATCGAGGTCAGCGCCGAGCGCAAGAGCACGCGCCCCGTGCTTTTTGGCCGCAGAGCGATGCCTCGCCAGACCGCGATCCCCCAGATACAAGCCAGCGCCAGAATTGACCGCAAGAAATGGAATTGCCAAAGCCCGCCTGTTTCAGCCGCAAGGCGAATGAAATTGTCGATCAAACCGAACAAAGCCATCGCGGAAACCACGAGGGATGCCGCAATCAGGTTACGGTTGGTCTGAGACTGCATTTTATTTGCCCGATGAACTTGGTTGATATGAGATAGGTTGACGGCAGGGCCACAGCTTGCCCCAAAGCGACATTACAGGGAAGTTTCGGGAGGACACCATGGGTTGGATGCAGGATGAAACCGGGCTCGAGAAATGCGCCGCGAATTTCGTGCCGCTCACACCGCTGAGCCATCTGGGTCGCGCCAAGCTGCTTTTCCCCGATCATGACGCCGTGGTCTATGGCAGTTTCCGCAAGACCTATGCCGAATACCATGCCCGCGTGAGCCGCCTTGCCTCCGCACTCGCCAAGGCCGGGATCAAGCCCGGCGATGTGGTGGCCACGCTCATTCCCAACATCCCCGCTCAGGCCGAGGCGAGTTTCGGCATTCCCGCCTGCGGCGCTGTGCTCAACACGATCAACACGCGGCTCGAGGATGACACGGTCGGCTATATCTTCGACCATGGCGCCGCCAAAGCAGTGATCGTCGACAGCCAGTTCATGCCGCTCGCCCGCGCCGCCATCGCCAAGATGGAAGGCCCCGCGCCGATGCTGATCGAGGCCCACGATCCGGCCTCGAACTTCGCCCCCAGCGGCACCGCGACCCTTTACGAGGATTTCCTCGCCACCGGCGATCCCGATTTCGCGTGGATCATGCCGAAGGACGAATGGGAGAGCCTCGCGCTCAACTATACCTCCGGCACCACCGGCCGCCCCAAGGGCGTCGTCTATCACCACCGCGGCGCCTATCTGATGACCATGGGCACGCCCGTCACATGGCAGATGACGCTCTATCCCCGCTACCTCGCCATCGTGCCGCTTTTCCACTGCAACGGCTGGAACCACACCTGGATGCTGCCGCTTCTGGGCGGCACGCTCGTCTGCTGCCGCGATGTGACGGCCAAGAACGTCTACAACGCCATCGCCGACGAGGGCGTGACCCATTTCGGCGGCGCGCCCATCGTTCTCAACATGATCGTCAACGCCAAGGCCGAGGACCGGCGCGAGTTTGGCCATGTGGTCGAGGTCTTCACCGCAGGCGCCCCGCCAGCCGCTGCAACGCTCAAGGCCATCGAGCCATTGGGCTTCAACGTGACCCAAGTCTATGGCCTGACCGAGACCTACGGCCATGTCACCGAATGCCTCTGGCATGACGAATGGGATGCCCTGCCCGATGAAGAGCGCTATGCCATCAAGGCGCGCACCGGTGTTCTGATGCCGATGATGGAGGATATCACCGTCCTCGATCCGCAGATGAACCAGGTGCCGATGGACGGCACCTCGCTGGGCGAGATCATGATCCGTGGCAACTCGGTCATGAAGGGCTATCTGAAAAACCCCAAGGCCACGGCTGAGGCCTTCGAGGGCGGCTATTTCCACTCGGGCGACATCGCCTTTCAGCATCCCGACGGCTACATCAAGATCGCCGACCGCGCGAAAGACATCATCATTTCGGGCGGCGAGAATATCTCCTCGGTCGAGGTCGAAGGCGCGATCATGCACCACGCGGCGGTGAGCCTTTGCGCCGTCGTGGCCATGCCCGACGAGAAATGGGGCGAGGTGCCTTGCGCTTTTGTCGAACTGAAGGAAGGCGCGAGCCTGACCGAGGCCGATTTGATCGCCCACTGCCGCGCGCGGCTTGCGGGCTTCAAGACGCCCAAGAAGGTGGTGTTTCAAGAGCTGCCCAAGACCTCGACCGGCAAAATCCAGAAGTTCGAGCTGCGCGCCCAGTTCAAGATTATCCCCAGCTAGGGCGCCCACGCGCCCTACCCAAACCGACCGGCCCAAGCTATCATGCCTGAAAGAAGAGCAGGCACATGACAGCACTGAAGCAATACGACCGGCTTGAGGCCACGGGCCTGTGGCGTCCTGCGCCGCAGGACCAGCGGCGCGAAGTTGTGCTGACTTTCGGCGATGCCACACTGGTGATTTCCGACAATGCGATGCGCCCCCTCGCCCACTGGTCTTTGGCGGCCATCAACCGAAGCAATCCGGGCGAGCGGCCCGCAATCTTTCTGCCCGGACCCGATGCCGCCGAAACGCTCGAGATCGACGATCAGGTGATGATCGAGGCGATAGAAAAGATCCGCAAATCCATCCTCCGGCGCAGGCCGCGACCGGGGCGCCTTCGGGTCATGGGCCTGACAGCACTGACCGCAGCCCTGCTTTTCCTGATCTTCGTCTGGCTCCCCGGCGCGCTCACGCGCCAGACCCTGAGCGTCGTGCCGCCCGCCCGCCGCGCCGAGATCGGCCAAAGCCTTCTGACCGAGATCCAGCACCTATCCGGCGCAGCTTGCCGCGATACATTGGGGATTGTGGCCTTGAACAAACTCGGGGAGAGGATCTTTTCCGGCACCGGTCGTCCCAAGCTGGTCGTGGTCCCCGACAGCATCCCCGAAATCACGGTCCTTCCGGGGCGGATCCTGCTGATCAACCGTCGGCTCGTCGAGGACTATGAAGATCCAGCCGTTGTCGCGGGGTATGCTCTGGCGGCCAACGCAGCCATCGACGATCCCTTGAGCGATCTTCTGCATCACGCGGGCCTTCTGGCGACGCTCAAGCTTGTGACCTCGGGCAGCCTGCCGCAAGAGGCCCTCCGCGCCTATGCGGAAGATCTTGTTTCCACGCCCACAGAGCTTGCCTCCGGAAATGTTACGCTTGATCTTCTTGGCGCGGTCGGGATTTCGAGCATCCCGCTCGCGCTGGCCATTGATCCTACGGGCGAGAGCACCCAAAGCCTCATCGACAGCGACCCGACGCAGGGCAAACTGCCAGCGGAGTTGCTCAATGACGGTGATTGGGTTGCCCTACAGGGAATCTGCGGCGGCTAGGATTTAGCCACGGACAAAGGCATCGGCAAAGCCGGCCGAGCGCACAGTTGCGAGCGCCTCGCTCACCGCCCCGCCCTGCAACGGCCCCACCATAACAAGCGTCAGGACAGTTCCGCCGCGAGTGACGGTCTGGGTCTGAACCGGCAGTCCAGCGGCGCCCAAGCTGGCCACGACCCGCGCCGCGTTGGCAGCGACGCCAAAGCTTGCCACCTGAATATGCGAGCCGCCCACCGCCTCGGGCGCAGCAACTGGAGAGGTTTTGGTTGAGACCTGAATGACCGGCTGAACCGACTTCGCCGCATAGCCCCTTTGCGGATTAAGCCGCCCGTCATCCCAAACCGAAACATAGCCCGGTGGTGGTCCGGACGGTTCGGTCGCGGGCAGCGGGTTGGAAAACGGTGCGCCATAGGCGAGCCCCGTAGTTGCGCGCGGGGCGGATCCACCGCAATCGACAACCTCACCTGTTTGGGAGCTGACAAAGCCGGGCTGGGGTCCGGATTTTCCCTCGCAGAATTCAGCCCAAGTCAAACGCGGCGCAGGAGCGGAGGGAGTGGGCGAAGAGGTGAGCGTGGGGGCGGGTGCTTGCGCGGCGGCCGCAAAGGTCGGCACGTATCCACACAGCTGCTCGCGGTCACGCGTCAGGCGCGGCACCCATGTCACGACGCCGCCAATACCGGCCCGCACGAAGACGCAGCCAAGGCTGTCAACGTATTGAACACCGTCGAAATTGAGAG
>JAHEBR010000079.1:5879-8803 GCA_024642185.1 Marivivens sp.
CCACACAGCTGCTCGCGGTCACGCGTCAGGCGCGGCACCCATGTCACGACGCCGCCAATACCGGCCCGCACGAAGACGCAGCCAAGGCTGTCAACGTATTGAACACCGTCGAAATTGAGAGGCGGCTCTTCGGCAGGAAAGAAGGAATAGCTCGTCTGTCCTGACGCTATCTGGCCAGTCGCGACAACGAAAGCCGCGGCCAATGCTTTCAGATGCGTGCGCGACATACTTATCCCCCAAGGAAATTGGGGTGATTCTGCCGGACAATTGCCTGCGAGTAAAGGAAATGTTCCTTTATTTAGTGCCAAACATACGGTCGCCCGCATCCCCTAGGCCCGGGACAATATATCCATGGTCATTAAGGTGGCTGTCTACCGCCGCTGTGACGATCGGCACATCGGGATGGGCCTCTTTCATGCGCTGAACCCCCTCGGGCGCGGCCAGCAGGCAGAGAAACCGGATATTCTTGGCGCCCGCCTTCTTCAGAAGATCAATCGCCGCCGCCGAGGAATTTCCGGTGGCGAGCATCGGATCGACAACGATGGTCACGCGGTCCTCAAGCTGGGTCGGAACCTTGAAGTAATACTGCACCGGCTGGAGCGTTTCGGGATCGCGGTAGAGCCCGACGAACCCCACGCGCGCGGCGGGGATCAGCTCGAGAATACCGTCGAGCAAGCCATTGCCCGCCCGCAGGATCGAGATGAGCGCAAGCTTCTTGCCCTCGATCACCGGCGCATCCATCTCGCACAAGGGCGTCTCGATGCGCTTGGTGGTCATCGGCAATTCGCGCGTGACCTCATAGGCCAGCAGGAGGCTGATCTCGCGCAGGAGCTGGCGGAAAGAGGCGGTCGAAGTGTCCTGCTCGCGCATCAGGGTCAGCTTGTGCTGAACCAGCGGGTGATCGACGACGGTCAGATGTTGGTCGGTCATTGGGCAGCCTCCAGTTTCTTGGCGATGCGCTCGCGGGTGGCCACATCGCAGAAGGCGGCCTCGAGCGCGGTTTGGTTCAGCGCGGCGAAATCGGTCTCGTCCCAGCCGTATTTCTCGGCCAGCATATCGTATTCGCGCGTCATGGTGGTGTGAAAGAAGGGCGGATCGTCGGTCGAAACCGTGACCTTCACCCCGCGATCGCGCAAAAGGCGGATCGGGTGCGCCTCCCAGCTTTCGACCGCATTGAGAAAGACGTTGGAGCCGGGGCAAACCTCGAGCACGATCCCCTGTTCGGCGATCTCATCCACAAGCGCGAGGTCCTTGGCGGCGTTGATCCCGTGGCCAATGCGCTCGGGGCGCAGATCGCGGATCGTATCTGCCACCATATCCGGCCCGCCCCATTCGCCCGCATGGCAGGTGATCCGCAGGCCGGCTTCGCGTGCCATATCAAAGCTATAGGCGAAATCTCCGGGGCGGCCCATCATCTCGGCCCCGGCCATGCCGAAACCGGTGATGAAATCGCCCTTGGTTTCCACCGCACATCGGGCCGCCGTTTTCGCCTGTTCGGGGCCGTTGTGGCGGATGCAGGTGATGATGCCCTTGAGCGTGATGCCGAAATCCCGCTCGGCCTGCGCGGCGGCATCGGTCATTGCGCCCAGATAGTCGCGCCAGGCCTCAAGATCGCCGCCGCCGCAGAAATCCGGCGAAAGGAAGGTTTCGGAATAGATCACGCCGTTCGAGGCGCTTTCTTCAAGGACGGCGAGAACGAGCCGCCGGAAATCCTCGGGGCCCTGAAGGGTGGTGCAGGCGGCCTCGTAAACGCGCAGGAAATGATCGAAATCGCGATAGGCATAGCCCCCCTGCTCATCGAATATCTTATGGATATCTATGCCTTTTTCCTTGGCAAGGCCGCGGATGAACGCGGGCGGCGCGCCGCCTTCGAGGTGAAGGTGTAATTCAAGCTTGGGGTAGGATCGATAGCTCACAGGAAACTCCGTCCGGGGCCCTGCGACGGGACCCCGAGATAGGCGGCGATACTCGCCGCGACGTCGGTGAAGGCGATGGTGCCGATGGCGCGCGGGCCGATCCCGTGGATCAGAACCGGCACCTGCTCGCGGGTGTGGTCGGTGCCGATCCATGTGGGATCGTTGCCGTGATCGGCGGTGACGATGAGCAGATCGTCCGCCTTCAGGCGCGGCAGGATCCTGGATAGTTCAACGTTAAACCATTCCAGATGCCGGGCGTAGCCCGAGACATCGCGGCGGTGGCCGTACTCGCTGTCGAACTCGACGAAATTGGCGAAGGTAAGCGATCCGTCCTCGGCGTTATCCACGAGGGCCGAGAGGTCCTGCATCAGTTTGGCGTCCGGCCCCTTCGTCACATCGTCGATCCCGCGCATCGAGAAGATATCGCCGATTTTGCCCACAGCATGGACCTTGCGGCCCGCCTCGTGCAGCCAATCGCAAAGCGTCGGCGCAGGCGGAGCGATGGCGAAATCCTTGCGGTTGGATGTGCGCTTGAAGCCCTCTTCAACCGAGCCCAAAAACGGCCGCGCGATCACCCGACCGACCTTCATCTCGTGCAGGAGCGGCGCGACCGACTTGCACATTTTCAACAATTTCTCGAGCCCGAAGGCCGATTCATGGGCCGCCACTTGCAGAACGCTGTCAGCGGAGGTGTAACAGATGGGCCAGCCGGTTTTCAGGTGCTCGGCCCCGAAATCAGCGATGACCTTGGTCCCCGAGGCATGGCAATTGGCGAGGATTCCCTCTGTCCCTGCCGCCTCGCACAGCGCTTTGACAATCTCTTCGGGAAAGGCCGGCTGGGTATCAGGAAAGGTATGCCACTCCCACGGCACCGGAACGCCGGCCATTTCCCAATGGCCCGACGGCGTGTCTTTCCCGCGCGAGATTTCGCGAGCAACCGCCCACGCGCCAGAGGGCTCAGCCGACAGGCCCGGCGTGGCGATCCCGGTCGAATGCCGGATCGCGGTC
>JAHEBR010000322.1 GCA_024642185.1 Marivivens sp.
CGCCGCTGCAGTCCTTGGGGCGCGGCGGCAGGTATTTGTTGGTCGGGCGGGTGCCCTGTTCGGGCATCAGGTCCATCCCACCGCGTTCGGCGGTGAGCTTGCTGACGTTCGACTCCGGGTCGGCGAAATCGCCGAAATGCCGTGCGCCGGCGGGGCAGGTGCGCACGCAGGCCGGGATCTGATCCTCTTCGGGGAGGTTCTCGTTATAGATACGGTCGACGCAGAGGGTGCATTTCTTCATCACCCCGGCGGTGGCGTCCAACTCGCGCGCGCCATAGGGGCAGGCCCAGGCGCAAAGGCCGCAGCCGATGCAGGCGTCTTCGTTGACAAGAACGATCCCGTCGGCGCTCCGCTTATAGCTCGCGCCGGTCGGGCAGACGGTCACGCAGGGCGCATCCTCGCAATGGAGGCAGGATTTCGGGAAGTGGATCAACTGCGCTGGGCCGGTCTCGGGTTTGACCTCGTAGCTATGCACGCGGTTGAGGAAGGTGCCCGAGACATTGGGGCCATAGGCATCCGTATCCGAGAGCGCGGCGCCATAGTTCTCGGTGTTCCAGCCTTTGCAGGAAATCACACAGGCGTGGCAGCCGACGCAGGTATCAAGGTCGATCACCAGCCCGAGCTTGCGGTCGGTCGATTGGGGAAGTTGGGTCATGACTTGGTCTTCCAGGCAAGGTTCTTGGGCGCGTGCGGCACCGGAGACTTGATGGGCGGGTGATGCGGCTGGCTGGCCTTGGGCGCATCGGCGCGGTTGATGTCGACGCGCAGATCAAACCAGGCGGCCTGGCCCGTCACCGGATCGGAATTGGCCCAGCGCATCCCGTCGCCCCTCGGCGGCAGAAGCTCGCTGATGAGGTGGTTGAGAAGGAAGCCTTTGGACGATTCCGGCGTCTCGCCCTCAAGCGCCCATGCCCCCTGCCGTTTGCCGATGGCGTTCCATGTCCAGGCGGTCTTGCTGTTGAGCGCCTGCATCTCCATCGCCGGAACGGTGATCTCGCCATGCGCCGAGGTGACCTTGGCCCAGTCGCCCGGCTTGAAGCCGCGCTTCTTCCAGATCTCGGTCGGAATATAGAGCGGGTTCATCCCGTGCAGCTGCCGCAGCCAGGCGTTCTGGCTGCCCCAGCTGTGATACATCGCCATGGGCCGCTGGGTGAGCGCGTGGAAAGGGTAGGCTTCGGTATCGACGAGGCCCTCCTCAAAAGGCGCATACCAGATCGGCAGCGGCTCCATCGCCTTGAGGATACGCTCGCGCAGATGCTCGGGCGGTTGCCTGTCGCCATGTCCCATCGCGGCCAGCTGGAACCGGCGCATCGGCTCGGAATAGAGCTGGAAGATGTAGGGCTGCGGCGCATCGTAAAAGCCCATCTGCACCGCCCAATCCTGATAGGCGGTGTTGAACGGCTTGTAGTAGGCGGCCCCTTCGGGGACATGCGCCAGCCAGAAGCCGCCGTTCTTGATATAGGTATCAAGCTGCGCCTCGTTCGGTGCGCCGCGACCATCCTGCAAGCCGTTGTCGCCCATGCGCCAGCCCGAGAGCGGGCCGATGCCGGGGCGGCGGATGTGGTTGGTGATATAGTCGGCGTAATCGGCGTATTTCTGGCTGCCGTCTTCGTTGACGAAGGCGGGCAAGCCCAACTTGGCGCCAAGTTCGCACAGAACCGACTGAAAGCCGCGCACATCGCGGTCGGGCTCGATCACCGGCCAGCGGATCGCATCGGCCACAGCGTCGGCCTCGCAGATCGGGCGGTCGAGAAGGCTGATGCAATCGTGCCGCTCAAGATAGGTGGTGTCGGGCAGGATCAGGTCGGCATAGGCGACCATTTCCGAGCTATAGGCATCGGAATAGATGATCCGCGGGATCACATACTCGCCGCTTGCGTCCTTGTCGGTGAGCATATTCATGGTGCCCGTCGTGTTCATCGACGAGTTCCACGCCATGTTGGCCATGTAGAGGAAGAGCGTATCAATCTTGTAGGGATCGCCCGCGTGGGCGTTGGCGATCACCATATGCATGAGGCCATGGGCCGAAAGCGGATTTTCCCAGCTGAAAGCCTTGTCGATCCGCACCGGAGCGCCATCGGCATCAAGGCACAGATCGGCCGGTCCTTGCGGATAGCCGAGGTGTGGCCCATCGAGCGGCTTGCCCGGCGTCACCTTGCAGTGCGGCTTGGGATGGGCTGTTGCAGGCTTGGGGTAGGGTGGCTTGAACCGCATCCCGCCCGGCGTTTCGACCGCGCCGATGAGGATTTGCAGCGTGTGCAGGGCGCGGGCGGTCTGGAAGCCGTTCGAGTGGGCCGAGATACCGCGCATCGCGTGAAACGAAACCGGGCGGCCGACCATGGTCTTGTGGGTTTTACCGCGGAAATCGGTCCATTCGCGGTCAAGAATCACAGGCTC
>JAHEBR010000323.1 GCA_024642185.1 Marivivens sp.
CACCACCTGATGGGTCGCGCCATGCAGGCGGTCGACGCCCTGAATGGTGATCGTCGCCGTGCCCTCGCCCTCGATCTCGGCGCCCATGGCGCGCAGGCATTTCACCAGATCGACGATTTCTGGCTCGCGGGCCGCGTTTTTCAGGACGGTCGTGCCTTTGGCGAGCGTTGCGGCCATGACGATATTCTCGGTTGCGCCCACCGAGGCAAAGCGCAGCTCGACCACGGCGCCCTTGAGGCCGCCCTTGGTCTTGGCGTGGAGATAGCCGTCGCGCAGTTCGATCTCGGCGCCCAGTGCTTCAAGGCCGGTGATGTGGATATCCATCGGCCGCGCACCGATCGCACAACCGCCGGGCAGCGATACGGTGGCATGGCCTTCACGCGCCAGAAGCGGGCCGAGCACCAGATTCGAGGCGCGCATTTTGCGGACGATCTCGTAATCGGCGGTGGTCGAGGCGAGGTTATGGCTCGAGAGCGTGATGACCTGCCCGCCCTGCATCGAGGCGACCTCGGTGCCGAGCGATTGCAGGAGCTGGCTCATTGTGCGGATGTCCGAGAGGCGCGGCACGTTGGTCAGCGTCAGCGGCTCTTCGGTCAGAAGCGTGGCGGGCATCAATGTCAGCGCGGCGTTCTTGGCGCCGGCGATGCGAATCTGCCCGTGAAGGGGCGTGCCGCCCCGGACGATGATGGAATCCATGCCTGCCTACTCTTTCCTCATATGCGGGGCTTCTTCGGCCCCTGCCGTGTTTTCAATCTCTTGATCCGTTGCCGCGCGCGCCCGCGCCTGCGCCTTGCGCCGGGCCATATTGGCCTTGAGCGCTGCCTTGAGCCTGTCGTCGCGGCTCGCGCCCGGATTGGCCCCGGTTTTCGGGCTTGAATTCTGCGTCATAGGTGACGTGTTACCGGAAGGCGCAAAAACCGTCCAGAGAGGGCTTGCGCCTTCAGCGGATTGCGGCTAATCCCCCGCCTCACGGACGCTGCGGTAGCTCAGTGGCAGAGCACTCCCTTGGTAAGGGAGAGGTCGAGAGTTCAATCCTCTCTCGCAGCACCATCCCTCCCCAGACTGGATAGAAGAGCCCCTCAGGGGACCTCCCCTAGCTGTGGCCGATATCGCGCCGGGCGACGGCTGTTGCCTTGATGATGGCGAATATTTCCTGGCCCTCTTTCAGCTCAAGCGCCGCCGCCGAACGCCTTGTGACGCGGGCGAGGAGGCGCGCGCTTCCGGCTTGCAGGCCGACGGCGACGCCGGGGCCCTTGCCTTGGGCGAGGCCGGTGACTTTGACGGGCAAGACGTTGAGGGCGCTGATCTCTTTGGGGGCAACGCGGGCCAGAATCACGTCGGAGGCCGCCACGCGGACCCGCGCGGTCGCGCCTTCGGGGCCGAGGCGGCAGGGCAGGACCAGCGCGCCGCCGTCGAAGACGAAACGGCTGAGGTCGTCGGCGGCGTCATAGCTTTCCACCGTGCCGGAGATCACCGCGCCCGCGTCGCGCACGCCGAGGCTGCGGACCGAGGCGGGATCGGAGAGGACCTCTGCCACGGGGCCGGAACGGATCACCCTGCCCCGATCGAGGATCACCAGCGTCGTCGCCAACCGCGCCACTTCCGACATATCGTGGCTGACGTAGAGGATCGGCAGCTTGGTCTCGTCGCGCAGGCGTTCGAGGTAGGGCAGGATTTCCTCCTTGCGCTCGGCGTCGAGGGCCGAGAGCGGCTCGTCCATCAAAAGGATGCGCGGGCCGGACATCAGCGCACGACCCAGCGCCACGCGCTGGCGCTCGCCGCCCGATAGGGTCGCAGGCCACCGTTCAAGAAGCGGGCCGAGGCCGAGCATGGCGATGACCCGCTCGGCATCGACCGAGCCGCCATAGCTGAGGTTGCGGGCGACGGTCATATGCGGGAAGAGGCGTCCGTCTTGGAACACATAGCCGACCTTGCGGGCCTGAACGGGAAGGTCGATGCCCCTAGCGGCGTCGAAAAGGACCGTGCCGCCCACCTCGATCCGGCCCGAGGCGGGGCGGACAAGGCCGGCCACGGCGTTGATGAGGGTCGTCTTCCCGGCGCCGGAGCGGCCGAAGAGGGCGGTGACACCGGCGGGGGCCTCAAAAGCGGCCTCGGCGGTGAAGTCGGGGAGATCAATGCGCAGATCGACCGAGAGCATCAGAGCGCCCCCGTCTTCTTGAGCGAGCGCCGCGCCAGCCACTCCGACAGGCCCAGCGCCGCAGCGGCGAGGACGACCGAGACGACAGCGAGGCTCAGGGCCAAGGGCTCGGCCCCCGGCACGTCAAGCGCGGCGTCGATGGCGAGCGGCAGGGTGCGGGTCTGGCCGGGGATGTTGGAGACGAAGGTGATCGTCGCGCCGAACTCGCCAAGGCC
>JAHEBR010000080.1 GCA_024642185.1 Marivivens sp.
TTGCGGTCCAACCACGGGCCGGTGGTGATGGAGGTGAATTCCTCGCCCGGCCTCGAAGGGGTCGAGAATGCCACGGGCATCGACATCGCGGGCAAGATCATCGAGTTCATCGAGAAAAACGCCAAGCCCAACAGCACGCGGACCAAGGGCAAAGGCTGATGCCCGAAATTCGCAAGCCCTTTGAGATCGCCGGTCGGCGGATTGCGCCCGGCCAGCGGATGACGGTGGACCTGCCGGTCAGCACCCTGACCGACCACACCCCCGTCACCATGTCGGTCCATGTGATCCACGGGAAGAAGCCCGGGCCAGTGATGTTTGTCTCGGCGGCGATCCACGGCGACGAGGTGATCGGGGTCGAGATTGTGCGCCGCCTTCTGCGCACCCCCACGCTCGACCGGATGGCGGGAACGCTTCTGGCGGTTCCGATCGTCAATACCTTCGGGTTCCTCAACCAAAGCCGCTACCTCCCCGACCGGCGCGACCTCAACCGGGTGTTTCCCGGCTCGGCGGCTGGCTCTCTGGCCGCACGCCTCGCCAACCTGTTCCTGACCGAGATCGTTGGTCGGTCTGATTTCGGCATCGACCTGCATTCCGCCGCCATCCACCGCACCAACCTTCCCCAAGTCCGCATCAGCTCTGGTGGCGACCGGATGCTGCATATGGCCGAGGTTTTCGGCGCGCCGGTGATCATCACCTCGAAAAAGCGCGACGGCTCGCTGCGGCTGTCTGCCGGTGAAGCGGGTGTCGATATGTTGCTCTACGAGGCGGGTGAGGGGCTTCGCTTCGACGAATACGGCGCGCGCACCGGCGTTATGGGCATCCTGCGGGTGATGCACGAGCTCGGGATGATCGGCGCCAAGGGTATTGCCAAGCCGAGGGTCAAGCCGATCCTCTGCCGCAAATCCTCGTGGCTTCGGGCGCCCGCCGGGGGCCTCATCCGGATGTTCCGCCAATCGGGCGACAAGGTCGCGCCGGGCGATGTGATCGGTGTGGTCTCGGATCCCTTTGGCGAGAACGAGACAGAGGTTGTGGCGACCGAGGGCGGCATCATCGTCGGCCGCGCCAACCTGCCGGTGGTGAATGAGGGCGACGCCCTTTTCCACATCGCCGAACTGCCCGATCCCGCCAAGGCCGAGGCGGCGGTTGGAGCGCTGGCCGAACAGCTCGAGGCGCAGCCCCTCTTCGACGAAGACGAGATCATCTGAAGCGAAAAAGCCCCGGTGTTTCCACCGGGGCCCATTCTTTGCCGTGTGCGAGGATTATTCCTCGGCGTCGGCCTTGTCTTCTTTCGGCATCTCGAGGCCGGTCTCCTGATCGACGATCTTCATCGACAGGCGGACCTTGCCGCGATCATCAAAGCCCAGAAGCTTGACCCAAACCTCCTGACCTTCCTTCAGAACATCCGAAGGATGGTTGAGGCGGCGGTTCTCGATCTGGCTGACGTGCACGAGGCCGTCGCGCTTGCCGAAGAAGTTCACGAAAGCGCCAAAGTCGACGAGCTTGACGACTTTGCCTTTGTAGACCTTGCCTTCTTCCGGCTCTGCCACGATCGAATAGATCATGTCATAGGCCTTCTGGATGGCATCGCCGTTCGACGAGGCGATCTTGATCACGCCGTCATCGTTGATGTCGACCTTGGCACCCGAAACCTCGACGATCTCGCGGATGACCTTGCCGCCCGAGCCGATCACTTCACGGATCTTGTCGGTCGGGATCTGCATGGTCTCGATGCGCGGAGCATGGACGGAGAAGGCGTTGGCACTTGAAAGAGCCTTCGACATCTCACCCAGGATGTGCATCCGGCCCTCTTTGGCCTGCGACAGAGCCTGCTTCATGATTTCCGGCGTGATACCGGCAACCTTGATGTCCATCTGCAGCGAGGTGATGCCGTTCTCGGTGCCGGCAACCTTGAAGTCCATGTCGCCGAGGTGATCCTCGTCGCCAAGGATATCGGTCAGCACGGCATAGGAGCCGTCGTCTTCCAGCACCAAGCCCATGGCCACACCGGCAACGGGGGCCTTGAGCGGAACGCCAGCGTCCATCATCGACAGCGAGCCGCCACAGACCGAAGCCATCGACGACGAGCCGTTGGATTCGGTGATCTCCGACACGACGCGGATCGTGTAGGGGAAATCGGTCGCAGCCGGCAGAACCGCCTGAAGCGCACGCCAGGCAAGCTTGCCGTGGCCAATCTCGCGGCGGCCGGGCGAACCCACGCGGCCAACTTCGCCGACCGAATAGGGCGGGAAGTTGTAGTGCAGCAGGAAGTTGGAGCGGAAGTTGCCGTGCAGGGCGTCGATGATCTGTTCGTCATCGCCGGTGCCGAGGGTGGTCACGACCAAGGCCTGCGTTTCACCGCGGGTGAAAAGCGCCGAGCCGTGGGTGCGCGGCAGAAGGCCGGTTTCCGAAACGATCGAGCGAACCTTGTCGAGGGCGCGGCCGTCGATACGCTTCTTATCCTTGACGACCGAACCACGCAGAACGCTCGACTCGAGCTTCTTGAGGGCCGAACCAAGGTTGGCGTCAGCCAGTTGCTCTTCGGAAAGGCCGGCCTTGATGGCCTCTTTCGCGGCCGAAACGGCGGCAACGCGCTGCTGCTTGTCGAGGATCGAGTAGGCGGCGCGCATCTGCTCTTCGCCAAGGCCTTTGACGACACCAAGAAGCTCCGAATAATCGGGCGCGGCGAAGTCGAAGGGCTCTTTGGCCGAAGTCTCAGCCAGCGAGATGATCAGGTCGATGACCGGCTGGATCTGCTCGTGCGCAAACACGACGGCGCCGAGCATCTCGTCTTCGGTCAACTCGTAGGCTTCCGATTCAACCATCATCACGGCGTCTTTGGTGCCGGCGACAATGAGATCGAGGCGCTGCTCGGGGTTGTTGCGCAGGCCCTGCATATCATCGACGGTCGGGTTCAGCACATAGTTGCCATCAGCAAAACCAACGCGGCAGCCGGCGATCGGGCCCATGAACGGAACGCCCGAGATGGTCAGCGCGGCCGAGGCGGCGATCATGGCCACGACATCGGGGTCGTTGACCAGATCGTGCGACAGCACGGTGCACATCACGAGAACTTCATGCTTGAAGCCCGAGACGAACAGCGGGCGGATCGGACGGTCGATCAGGCGCGCGGTCAGTGTCTCTTTTTCGGTCGGACGCGCTTCGCGCTTGAAAAAGCCGCCCGGAACCTTGCCGGCGGCATAGTATTTCTCTTGGTAGTGAACCGTCAGCGGGAAGAAGTCCTGGCCCGGCTTGGGTTCTTTGGCGAAGGTCACGTTTGCCATGACCGAGGTTTCGCCAAGGGTGGCAATCACGGTGCCGTCAGCCTGACGCGCAACCTTGCCGGTTTCCAGTGTCAGCGTTTCTTCGCCCCACTGGATGGATTTTTTCACTTCGTTAAACATCAATCGTTTCCTCTAGGGAGCGCTCCCGGCCCTCCGGGTCTCCCGTTGATATGGCGGCCCCATTGCCGCCGCCCCCAATCCTTCGCATGCGCCCGGGGGCAGGGCTCACGTCACAGATGCGCGGCCTATACATGGGATTGGTGGTTTTGGAAAGAAGTCTGTTTTCCGGAGAAATCGGCCGAAAACACCATGCGGCCGAGATTTTGGTTGCCCGTAATCGCAGGCTGGCCGACAAATAGAGACCCATTGGATTTTGGCTGGTAAGGGAGTTGTTTATGGCCGGGAAATTTGAACTTTATAAAGACAAGGCAGGCGAATTCCGCTTTCGCCTTAAGGCAGGGAACGGCGAGCCGATCCTTGCAAGCGAAGGCTACAAGGGCCGGGCGGGTGCGATGAACGGGATCGCTTCGGTTCAGGAGAATGCGCCCAATGATGCGCGCTACGAGCGCAAGGCCAACAAGGCGGGGCAGGAGATGTTCAATCTCAAGGCCTCAAACGGTCAGGTGATCGGCACCTCCGAGAGCTATTCAAGCGCCTCGGCCCGCGACAACGGGATTGAATCGGTCAAGAAGAACGCCCCGGACGCCAAGGTCGTTGATCTGACCGACGACGCCTGAGAGGCAGCCAAGAAACGACAACGCCCGCCTCTATCGGGGCGGGCGCATCGTTTTCGAGAGCTTGAACCGCTTAGCGGCGGATGCCGAGGCGCTCGATCAGGCTCTGGTAGCGGGCCTCATCCTTGCCCTTCACATAGTCCAGCAGTTTGCGGCGCTGGGCGACCATCATCAGAAGGCCACGGCGGCCGTGGTTGTCCTTCTTGTGGGTCTTGAAGTGCTCGGTCAGGGTCGCGATGCGCGAGGTGAGGATGGCAACCTGAACTTCGGGCGAACCGGTGTCGCCTTCCTTGGTCGCGAATTCCTTCATCAGGCGGGCTTTTTCTTCCACAGTAATCGACATCGGGGTCTCCTTTCGGATCAAAGGGTTATGGCGCAAGCCGGGATGTCGTCCAGCAGGGCCCGTGGAGGGTCCGCCAAGGGATTCCCTTTGCGGATGCGTGCCTATAGAGGCAATTCCCTTTGAAGAAAAGGAGATTCTGGGGCCTCAGCCCATGCGGAAGAAGGGCAGAAAGGCATCAAGAACCGCCTTCGGGTTTTCTTCCATGACGAAATGCCCAGCGCCCGAGCAGGAATTGCCCTGCACATCCCCCGCCCAACCCCGCCAAAGATCGAGCGGATCGGCGGTCTGCGCGGGAAAGCCGATGTCGGACCAGAGGAAATAGACCGGCGCTGCGATCTTGCGCTCTGCGGCGCGATCCGCCTCGTCGAGCGCCCGGTCGAACGTCGCCCCGGCGCGGTAGTCGGCGCACATGGCGTGAAGGTGGGCGGGGTCGGCGGCTTGCTGAAGATAGGAAGCGAGAGCTGCTTTTGAAAAAGCCGATACAGATTTTGTCTGGGTCCACGCGGCAAGGGACCATCGGAAATATCCCTCGGGATCGGCGCCAATCAGGTTCTCAGGGATCGGATGCGGCTGGGCGAGAAAGGTCCAGTGATAGGCCTTCATCGCCAGATCGGCATTCCAGCTGGCCCAGAAATCCCCTGTCGGGACGATCTCGATGATCCCGAGGCGACGCACGCGGGCGGGATGATCGAGGGCGAGGCGATAGGACACCCGCGCGCCGCGATCGTGGCCGAGGATATGCGCCGAGGGGATAGCAAGCGCGTCCATCAGAGCGACGATATCTTTTGCCATCTGGCGCTTGGAATAGACGGTGTGGCCTTCGTCGTCGGCCGGCGCATCGCTTGCGCCATAACCGCGCAGATCGGGCACGATCACGTCGAAGTCCTTCGCAAACTCTGGTGCGACGCGCTCCCAGCAGTGGTGGTTCTGCGGATAGCCGTGCAGGAGGATCAGCGGCTCGCCCTTGCCGCCCCGATGGACGGAAAGCTCGACATCGCCGCAAGTGACGCGGCTTTGCGTAAAACCATCGATCATAGGATGGGCCATCCTTTGGGCTGTTCGCTGTAGCCGATATAGAGCGGGTGCTTGGGGTGGCCGTCCTTGGTCAGGCCCAGCGTGAAAAGCGGCGCGCCGGTTTCGCGCAAGAGGGCCTCGACAGCAGGGCCACGATCAAGGTGGCTCCCGTGCGTGCCCCAGGCGCAGATCACCTGATCGGCCCAGCCCACCGACTGCCGGATCGCCTCGTCATTCGCCGGCCCCACAGGATCGCTTGCCGCCCGCATCTTGCGCGGATCGGTGTCGCGCCAGGCAAAGATGTTGGTCACGCGGAAGGCGCCAAAACCCAAGGTCCGCGCCCGCCGCTCGCAGCGTTCAACGGTGGGATCGTTCTGAACCTCGGTCGCGGTCGAGGGGTTGAGCATGACGAAAAGCGCCTTGCGCCCCTCAGGCTCCCAGACGCGGGTCAGGAGATAGCGATAGCTTTCGCAGTCCGAATAGACGGCCGTCGAATGGGCATCGCCCTTGAGGAATTCACGCGTGATCATGGCCCTGCGGTCCTAACCGCATTCGCCGCGCGTTTCTAGAGATTGAAGACCCGGCTCGGGTGCAATTCTCCCCCCCGATAGCTGCCGACCGCCACGGGCTGGCCTTCAAAGCTGGCCCAGCACTCGTCGCCATACTCAAGCCCATGCGCGAAAACCATCGCCGGATTGCCGTTGCGCAGCTTGGCGATGCTTTCAGGCGGACAGCGAACCTCGGGCAGATCGGCAAGGCCAACCTCGGTCGGCAATAGCCGCGCATCCAGATCGGGCGTGCGGGCCAGTCGGTCGATCTCGTCAAGGCTGATCCCATCCTCGACGCGGAACGGGCCGGACCAGATGCGCCGCAGCCACGCGACATGGCCATGGCAGCCAAGCGCCTCGCCCAGATCACGCGCGATGGCGCGGACATAGCCGCCCTTGCCGCAGGTCATCTCAAGGGCAACGTGATCGGCATCTGGCCGGTCGGTCATCACCAGTTCTTCAACCCAAAGCGGGCGGGCGGCGATTTCGAATTCCTCGTCGTCGCGCGCGAGTTTGTAGGCCCGCTCGCCGTCGATCTTCACCGCCGAGAACTTGGGCGGAACCTGCATGATATCGCCGACAAACGCGCCAAGGCTGGCTTTGATTTCGTCGTCACTGGGGCGGGTGTCGGATTGGGCAATCACTTCGCCCTCGGCATCGTCGGTGTTGGTCGCCTCGCCAAGTTTAACCAAAAAGGCATAGGCCTTGAGGCTGTCGGTCACGAAGGGAACGGTTTTGGTCGCCTCGCCCAGCGCCACGGCCAGAACGCCGGTCGCTTCGGGATCGAGCGTGCCCGCGTGGCCGGCCTTCTTGGCGTCCAAAGCCCAGCGCACCTTGTTGACCACTGCGGTCGAGGTGAGGCCTGCCGGTTTATCGACGATCAGCCAGCCCGAGATATCGCGGCCTTTGCGCTTGCCCATAATTCGCTCCGTTTGCGTGAGTGGCGCTGCTAGCCGAAGCGGGCGGGCGCGGTCAACCTATTCCAGCACACCAACCATCGGCCCCATGCGGAAACCGATGTCGGCGCGGCCGAGCGAAGGCGCGTAAAGGCGCGAGATGCGCCCATCGAAATAAAGCGCCTGCGGCAGGCCGAGGTAATCGCGGAAGAAGCTGGCGAAGAGGTGGAAATTCACCGGCGTATCAGACATGACAAAAACCGCCTCACGGCCATCGGCGCTGGTGCCAACACCGTTGCGGATCAGCCGCGAGGTTCCGCTGGGCAGGAAGCGCGGATGCAGCGTGCCGTCGATTACCAGCATCGGGCCAGATTGGGTGGCATAGGTGCAGTCGGGCGCTTCGGCCCTGAAGGCCAGCGTTTCGACCACGCGGGCCGTGGTTTCCCCGATACACAAGACACCGTTGGGCAAAAGGCCGAAATTACCGGGGCCTGCTTGCGTCACCAGCCACATCTTCTGCTCGCCGTTCTCGAGGTAATAGCCCACGGGGCGCAGATCGTCGTGATACATGCCCGCGTTCATCGCGAAGGTGAGGCTGCGGCCCGTCGTAGCTTCGATCCGCGAGAAATCCCCCAGTGGGGAGCCGTCCGCGCCGGAATGGAAAAGGCGCAGGTCATCCTTGGCCGGATCGACACGGCAAAGCGAAAAGCGCGCGTCCTGCCATTCGACCTGCTCGCAGGAAAGGGCAGCGGCCGGTCCTGCCAGAAGTGTCAGCAGGGCGGCGAGGCGAAGCATCAGTCGTCGAGGTCTTGCCGGACGTGTTCGTCCGCAAACAGACGGCGCGCCTCGTCCATCTTGTCGAAGGTCTCGTCAATCTCAAACCGAAGATCGGGCGCGAACTTCAGGGTCATGCCCTTGGTCACAAGATGCCGGATCTCGGCCTTGTTGCGGCGGAGCGCGGCAAGCGCCTCGTCCTTGCCCTGCCCGCCAAGCGGCAGGACATAGGCTGTTGCCTGTTTGAGATCGGGCGAGCAGCGCACTTCGCCCACCGTGATCGATATCCGCGACAGATCGGGATCATGCACATCCCCGCGCGTCAGGACATCGGAGAGCGCACGCCGGATAACTTCGCCAACGCGAAGCTGCCGCTGAGAGGGGCCGGAGCCCGTGGAAAACCTGTTCTTTGCCATGCGCTGCACATATGCCGGTTCCGGCCCCTTGCCAAGCGAGGCTTTGGAGTGCAGGCAGGGACCAGCCGAAAAATGCGGAGACCGACCATGTCGCAGACACCGGGAATTGTGGTTACAGGCGCCTCGGGGCGCATGGGGCAGATGCTGATCCGCACGATCAGCGAATCTGAGGTTTGCCATCTGGTCGGCGCGGTCGAGCGCAAGGGCCACGCTTGGGTCGGGCGCGATGTGGGCGAGGCGATGGGCGGGGCGGCCCTTGGCGTGGCCGTCACCGACGATGCCATCGAAGCCTTCGCCAAGGCGCAGGCGGTGATTGATTTCACCGCGCCCGCTGCAACGGTGGAATTTGCAGGCCTCGCCGCACAGGCCCGCGCCGTTCATGTGATCGGCACCACGGGCCTTAGCGGGACCGATCTTGCCGCCATCAACGCCGCCGCCCGCCATGCCGTGATCATCCGCGCGGGGAATATGTCGCTTGGCGTCAACCTCTTGACCCAGCTCACCAAGAAGGTCGCCGCCGCGCTCGACGCGGATTTCGATATCGAGATCGTCGAGGCCCATCACAACAAGAAGGTCGATGCGCCCTCAGGCACCGCCCTGATGCTGGGCGA
>JAHEBR010000324.1 GCA_024642185.1 Marivivens sp.
CAACCTCAACGCGCCCTCGATCATGACCGGCGAGAAAGCCGCCGATCATATCCTCGGGCGCGATATGCTGCCGCCCTCGAATGACGAGCCGTGGATCAATCCAAACTGGAAAACTTCGCAACGGTGAAAAGTTTGATGCGTGTCAATGTGGCCCGCGAATCCGCCCGCTAGGATCACCCCGTAACTTCGATGAAAGGTGACACATGTCCAACACCCCGCACGAGCTTGGCGACGATTTTCCCGGTCAGGCCGACCTGATCCACGAGTTGAAAACCACGAACGCCCATTTCGCGACCCTTGCCGAGCGCTATCACGAGATCAACCGCACGGTGCACCGGGCCGAGACCGATGTGGAGCCGACCGACGATCTGCATATGGCCGAGTTGCGCAAGGAGCGGATGGCGCTGAAAGACCAGATCGCCGCGGCGCTTCGGGCGGCTCAGTCGACCTGATAGGGCAAGACGCCCCGATGATCGGGGTCGACCTTCAATCGCCGCTCGAGCGGCGGGACGGCGCGCTGGTGACAGTCGCGCCGTTCGCATATCCGGCAAGAGATGCCGATGGGCTCAAACGCTTCGGGCGTATCGACGTCCATGTGATCGGCATAAACGAGGGCCGGGGCGTGGCGCACCTCGCAGCCGAGGCCAATCGCATAGCGGCGGGTGGGCGCGTCAAACGCGCCGCCTGATTTCGTCACATCCCGCGCGAGGCAGAAATAGCGCACGCCGTCGGGCGTCTCGGCCAGTTGCCGCAAGAAGCGGCTGGGTGTCTCGAAGGCGCGGTGCACGTTCCACAAGGGGCAGGCGCCGCCGTAGCGGGCGAATTGCAGCGTGGTGGCCGAGTGGCGCTTGGTGATGGTTCCGGCCGGATCGACGCGGACGAAGAAGAAGGGAATACCCTTGGCGCCGGGGCGTTGCAGGGTCGAAAGCCGGTGGGCCACCTGTTCGAGCGAGGCTCCGAACCGGTCGGCAAGGCGCTCGAGGTCGTGGCGGGTTTCCTGCGCGGCGGTGAGGAAGCGCTCGTAGGGCATGAGCGCCGCGCCCGCGAAATAGTTGGCAAGGCCCACCTTGGCGATGGCGCGGGCCTCGGGGGAATGGAAACGGGCGAGGTCGAGGGTCGCCTCGAGGAGCTTGTCCTGTGTTAGGAGCGCCACCTGCAGGAGCAGCTGGAAGGTGCGGGTCTGCTCGGCCGAGCGGCGCGAGAGGGTGAGGATCTTGGCCTCGGGATCGTAGTGGCGCGTCACGTCGGTATCGGCAAAGCGCACCGCCACGCCCCGCGTGCCAAGGGCGGCGATGGCGGCATCGCGGATGGTGGCGGGGCTTTGGGTGGCAAAGCGTTCGGCGGTGCGGTCCACCGCGTCGATATAGTTGTCGCAATAGTGGAAGAAATCGCGCACCTCTTCCCAAGGGCTCGGTTGCAGGCGCGCATCCTCGCGCCCCAGTGCTTCGTCAAGCGAGGCAAGGCGTTCGTGGGTCTGCCGGTAGGCGCGGTGCAGATCGAGGAAAGCGCGGGCGAGGGCAGGGGCGTTCGACGCCGCCAGCCGCAGGTCGGCGAGGCCCGGCGGCGTGTCGCCGAAAACAGGGTCGGCCAGCGCCTCGCGCATATCGCCCACAAGCCGCGCCTCATCGCCCGATTGCAGCTCGGTCACGTCAAAGCCGAACTCTTGGGCGAGGCCGAGGACAACGGCGGTCGAGACCGGGCGGTTGTTGTTCTCCATCTGGTTGAGATAGGGCAGCGAAACGCCAAGCTTGTCGGCAAAGGCCTTTTGCGTCAGGCCAAGCCGCCCGCGCAGCTCGCGCAGCTTGACGCCCGCGTAGAGTTTCTGGATCGCCATATGGACCTCGGGTTTGCAGCTTCGCCGTTCAAAGGTCTAAACTTTGCAAACCCTCTCTGGCAAGCCTCACTCGATTCCGAGCCGCTTTTCACGCCGGATGACAAAGGCAATCGCCACACCTGACATGAGCGACGAGCCGAACATGATCGCCTGAAGTGGCAAGCTGCCGCTTTCGGGCGAAAGTCCGGCTCCGGCCATAGCCGAAAGCGCCGCGCCCCCTGTGACCATGATCGCGCCACCAAGGCCCGAGGCGGTGCCGGCAAGGTGGGGCCGCACCGAGAGCATCCCGGCGGTGGCATTGGGCATGGTCAGGCCGTTGCCAAGGCCGAGAAAGGTGCAGAAGCCGAAGAAGAGAAGCGCGCTCTCATAGCCCGACAGGCTGATCGCAAGGGAAACGGCAAGGCCTGCGCTGGCGATGCCGGTGCCGACAAAGGCCATGCGGTTGACCCCGAACCGCACCGAATAGCGCCCCGAGATGTAGTTGCCGACCGCATAGCCCACGGTGGGCGAGCCAAGGGCAAGGC
>JAHEBR010000325.1 GCA_024642185.1 Marivivens sp.
GTCGTGGCCGCTCTGCTGTGGAAATTCGGCCCCCCTATCCGCGACTTTATCGAAAGACGGCTCGGGTTGATGTTCGCCCTCTTCTGCGTTCTCCTGATCGGCGGCTTCTTACTGGTGAGGTATCTATGACCCGCAAGACCCTTATCCTGATGGCCGCGGGCGGCTCTGCCGCGCTTCTGATCGGTGCTTTCATCTTTCAGGCGCTCGGCTATCTGCCCTGCAAGATGTGCCTATGGCAGCGCTGGCCGCATGGCGGGGCAATCCTTGCAGGCGGATTGGCGGCTGTGACAGGCGCGCGGCTTTTCATCGCTTTGGGCGGCTTGTCGGCGCTGACGACTGGCGCAATTGGCGCCTTTCACGCAGGCGTTGAACAACATTGGTGGCCCGGCCCATCAAGCTGCACCAGTGCGGGGGGGCTTTCGGGCCTCAGCGGGTCTGACCTTCTGTCGATGGACGGGCCGAAACTCATCCTGTGCGACGAGATCAGCTGGCAGTTCCTTTGGCTGTCGATGCCCGCATGGAACGCGGTGTTTTCGTTCCTGCTTGTTGCGGTCTGGATCGCTGCTTGGAAAACGCGCGAGACCTAGCGCCGCGCTGCGCGGCGGGTCGAGAGGAGCAGGTTGGTCTCGCTGCGCGTGACCCCTTCGAGCCGCCGGATAGCAAAGAGAACCTCATCGAGATCCTCGAGCGTCTGCGTGCCGATCTCGACAATCAGATCCCATGTGCCGTTGGTCGTATGCACCGCGCTGACCTGCGCCATGCCGACAAGCCGCTGGATGATCTTTTCCGTCCCGCGCCCCTCGATGCCGAGCATCATCAACCCGCGCACCGGGCTCGCCGCGATGTCACCTCGCGTGAGGACAGTATAGCCCGCGATCTCGCCCGTTTGCGCCAGCTTGGCCATGCGGCTGCGCACCGTCGTGCGCGTCACCTTCAGATCGGCCGCCAGTTCCGAGAGCGAGGCGCGCCCGTCACGCTTCAGCGCCGCCAGAAGCTTTTGATCCAGATCGTCCATAGTGCCTGTCCAAATCGAGCAATCCGGTTTCCTTTTGCACGTTTTGCCCGCTTCCACCAGACCCGATCCGAACGGAGTATCCCTGCATGACACAGACTCACATCATCCTGATCGGCGCCCCAGTGGATTGCGGCAAACGCCGCCGTGGTTGCCTCATGGGCCCTGACGCCTATCGCACCGCTGGCATCGCCGAGGCGATCACCGCGCTTGGACACAAGGTCTCCGACCTTGGCAACCTCGCGCCCGAAGCGGTCACGGTGGATCCGCCGAAGAACCCGCTGGTTCATGCGCTGGCCGAGAATGTCGGCTGGACGCGCACCCTCAGCGCCGCCGCGCAGGAAGCCGCGAAAGACGGCATGCCGATCTTCCTCGGCGGCGATCATGCCCTGTCGCTCGGCTCGGTCGCGGGTATGGCCGCGCATGCCAAGGACATGGGGCGGCCCCTTTTCGTCCTTTGGCTCGACGCGCACTCGGATTTCCACACCCCCGAAACAACCGACAGCGGCAACCTGCATGGCACGCCGGTTGCCTATGTGACGGGCCGCAGCGGGTTTGAGGCTTTCCCGCCGCTTCCGGCCATCGTGCCGGTTGAAAACGTCGGCATGATCGGCCTGCGCTCGGTTGATGACCCCGAGCGCGAGGCGCTTGAGGCGGGCGACGCCACGCTCGTGGATATGCGCACCATCGACGAGGTGGGCATCCGCAAGCCGCTCGCCGATTTCCTTGCCATGGTCGAAGGGGCCAACGGGATGCTTCACGTCTCGCTCGACGTGGATTTCCTCGACCCTTCCGTCGCCCCCGCCGTGGGCACCACCGTTCCCGGCGGCGCGACCGTGCGCGAAGGGCATCTCGTCATGGAAATGCTCTGCGACAGCGGCCTTGTGACCTCGCTCGACCTCGTCGAGCTCAACCCCTTCCTCGACGACCGCGGCAAAACGGCAAGCCTGATGGTGGATCTCACCGCCTCGCTCCTTGGCCGCCGCGTCTTTGACAGACCGACCCGGAGCCATTCATGACGCCCCCCTCCCGCCTCGCGCTCGTCCCTTTCGTGTCGGTCGCGCATATGATGGGCCTTGTGCATCACATCGGCCTTGAAGCGATGCTGCGTGATATCGCCGCCGAGATCGAAGCCGATTTCCGCCGCTGGCCGCTTTTCGACAAGACGCCGCGCGTGGCTTCGCATTCGGATGTGGGCGTGATCGAGCTGATGCCGACCTCGGATGGCGAAATGTATGGCTTCAAATACGTCAACGGCCACCCCAAGAACACGCGCGAGGGGCTTCAGACCGTCACGGCCTTTGGTCTTCTGGCGGATGTGCACACCGGCTATCCGGTGCTTCT
>JAHEBR010000326.1 GCA_024642185.1 Marivivens sp.
ATCGTCGATGCTGATGACCTTGAGGCCCTTCCTCGCAGTCGGGTTGTCGGCAAGGCCGGGCTTGGCTTGGGTGAAGAGAACGATGGTCGAGGGGGTTTTGTCCGGATCGGGGAAGGCGAAATCGCGATCGCCGGGATTGCCGCGGGTGATCTGGAGATAGATCAGGCCCTCGTCGATGGCGTTGAGGCGCACGAGCTCGCGGTGAATTTCGAGAAGAGCCTCCATCGTCACCGGGCTTGCCATGTCGAGCTCGGTGAGCGAACGCTCAAGCCGCGCGGCGTGACCGCCGAAATCAATCAGCTTGCCGCCGAGGACGGACGTCACCTCGTAAACCCCGTCGGCCATCAGAAACCCGCGATCAAAGATCGAAACGGTGGCTTCGGTTTCCGGCAGGTAACTGCCGTTGACATAGACGGTGCGGGTCATTCTGAGTTCCTCCAAGCGTTGCCAATGCTCTGACCTGTGTGTCAGGAGGCGTCAAGAAGTCTGAGACGCGACTCTTTGCGCTTTGCTGCATCTGCAAATTCGCACTTGCAGCATGAGACGCAATAATCTACCAAAACCCGGACCTGTCCGCGCAACAAGATTACAAGGCCAATCATGTCTTTCCGCATCCAGCCCGCCCCCGTCGCTCGCCCCAACCGCTGCCAGCTGTTCGGCCCCGGCTCGCGTCCGGCGATCTTTGAGAAGATGGCGGCAAGTGCGGCGGATGTGATCAACCTCGATCTCGAGGACTCGGTCGCCCCCGACGACAAGGCGCAAGCGCGCAAGAATATCATCGAGGCGATCGGCGATATCGACTGGGGCCGCAAGACGCTCTCGGTGCGGATCAACGGCCTTGATACGCCCTATTGGTATCGCGATGTCGTCGACCTTCTGGAAAATGCCTCCGACCGGCTCGATCAGATCATGATCCCCAAGGTCGGCTGCGCCGCCGATCTCTATGCCGTCGATGCGCTGGTCACAGCGGTCGAGCGCGCCAAGGGCCGCACCAAGCCGATAAGTTTCGAAGTGATCATCGAAAGCGCCGCCGGCATCGCCCATGTCGAGGAAATCGCCGCCGCCTCGCCCCGCCTTCAGGCCATGAGCCTTGGTGCGGCCGATTTCGCGGCCTCGATGGGCATGGCGACAACCGGCATCGGCGGCACGCAAGAGAATTACTATATGCTCCGCGAGGGGCAGAAATACTGGTCCGATCCGTGGCACTGGGCCCAAACCGCCATCGTCGCCGCCTGCCGGACCCACGGCGTCTTGCCGGTTGATGGCCCCTTTGGTGATTTTTCCGACGATGAAGGTTTTCTCGCGCAGGCGCTGCGGTCGGCCACGCTCGGCATGGTCGGCAAATGGGCGATCCACCCCAAGCAGGTGGCGCTGGCCAACGAGGTATTCACGCCTTCGGACGAAGCCGTAGCCGACGCCCGCGCGATCCTTGCGGCGATGGAAGAGGCCAAGAAGAACGGCGCAGGAGCGACGACCTACAAGGGCAAGCTGATCGACATCGCCTCGATGAGGCAGGCCGAGGTGATCGTACGCCAAGCCGAGCTGATCGCGAAGGGCTGATCCAAGCCGAGTTGCAATGCCCCCGCTCCTCGCCCTATATCGGCAGAGGCCCATTGGAGTGAGCGGATGACCAACTACCTCGAATTCGAAAAGCCCCTTGCGGAAATCGAAGGCAAAGCGGAAGAGCTGCGCGCCATGGCGCGGGCGAACGAGGAGATGGATATCGAGAAAGAGGCGGCGGCGCTCGACAAGAAGGCGGCCGATCTTCTCAAAGGCCTTTATGCCGATCTCTCCGCCTGGCGCAAATGTCAGGTGGCCCGCCACCCCGACCGGCCGCATTGCCGCGACTATATCGACGCGCTCTTCACCGAATACACGCCGCTTGCCGGCGACCGGAATTTCGCCGACGACCACGCCGTGATGGGCGGCCTCGCGCGGCTTGATGGCACGCCTGTCATGGTGATCGGCCACGAGAAGGGGTTCGACACCAAAACCCGGATCGAGCACAATTTCGGCATGGCCCGCCCCGAGGGCTATCGCAAGGCGATCCGCCTGATGGAGCTTGCCGACAAGTTCGGCATTCCGATCGTCACGCTGGTCGACACCCCCGGCGCCTATCCCGGCAAGGGCGCCGAGGAACGCGGCCAGTCCGAGGCCATCGCCCGTTCTACCGAGAAATGCCTGCAGGTGAAGGTGCCGCTCATCAGCGTCATCATCGGCGAGGGCGGCTCGGGCGGCGCCGTGGCCTTTGCCACCGCCAACCGTGTGGCGATGCTTGAACATTCGATCTATTCGGTGATCTCGCCCGAAGGCTGCGCCTCGATCCTGTGGAAAGACGCCGACAAGATGCGCGA
>JAHEBR010000327.1 GCA_024642185.1 Marivivens sp.
TCATGCGCCGATCCTCTGCCTGCGCCACGGCAGACGCAAGCGGGCAGCCTGCCGCAGCTGCAAAGGCTTTACCCTGCCCGCGCCCGCGCCTATAAGCGCCGCATGGCCCCATCGTTCGCGATCATCGCCCGAATTATTCCCCCGGCGCTCTGAAAGAGAGCTGCCGGGCAAAGGTGTCTGAGACCTCGCACCGCCCCAAATCCAGACCAGATTTCCGATTGAAGGACGCAAGAGATGTGCGCCGAGACACCTGACTACAAAGACACGCTGAACCTGCCGAAAACCGATTTCCCGATGCGCGCGGGCCTGCCGCAGCGCGAGCCTGCTTGGCTCGAGCGGTGGAACCAGATCGGCGTCTACGAAAAGCTGCGCGAAAAGGCCAAGGCGGGCGGGCGCAAGCCCTTTACGCTGCACGATGGCCCCCCCTATGCCAACGGCCACCTGCACATCGGCCACGCGCTGAACAAGATCCTCAAGGATATGGTTGTCCGCAGCCAGCAGATGATGGGCCGCGATGCCCGCTATATCCCCGGCTGGGATTGCCACGGCCTTCCCATCGAGTGGAAGATCGAAGAGCAATACCGCGCCAAGGGCCAGAACAAGGACGATGTCGATGTTGTCGCCTTCCGGCAGGAATGCCGCAAGTTTGCCGAGGGCTGGGTCGATATCCAGCGCGAGGAATTCAAGCGCCTTGGCGTGACCGGCACATGGGATCGCCCCTACCTCACGATGGATTTCCACGCCGAGCGGGTGATCGCCGAGGAGTTTATGAAGTTCCTGATGACCGGCACGCTCTATCAGGGATCGAAGCCCGTCATGTGGTCGCCGGTTGAAAAGACCGCGCTGGCCGAGGCCGAGATCGAATACCACGACCACAAGAGCCACACGATCTGGGTGCCGTTCAAGGCCGCCAACGGGGCGGGCGATCTGGCTGGTGCCGCCGTTGTGATCTGGACCACCACCCCGTGGACGATCCCCTCGAACAAGGCCGTCGCCTATAACCCGTCGATCGACTACGGGCTTTATGAGGTCACCGGATGCCCGGATGAAAGCTGGGTCAAGGTGGGCGATCACTTCGTCTTTGCCGATGCGCTGGCCGAGGACAGCCTCTCCAAGGCGCGGCTCGAAGCGTCGATGTGGCGCCGCGTCCGTTCGGTGAGCGGTGAAGAGCTGGCTGGCCTGACCCTTGCCCACCCCTTCCGTGGCCTCGAAGGCGCGGGCGGCTTCTGGGACTATGACGTTCCGATGATCGACGGCGAGCATGTCACCGACGACGCCGGAACCGGCTTTGTCCACACCGCGCCGAGCCATGGTGCGGACGACTACGACTGTTTCGTCAAGCGCGGCTGGCAGGACCGGATGACCCATAATGTGGGCGAGGAATCCGAATTCCTGCCCCATGTGCCTTTCTTCGCGGGGCTTCAGGTCTTTGATGCCAAGGGCAAAGAGGGCAAGGCCAACGCCGCCGTGATCGACAAGCTGGTTGAGGCGGGCGGCATCATCGCCCGTGGCCGCGTGACCCACAGCTATCCGCATTCCTGGCGCTCGAAAGCTCCGGTCATCTTCCGCAACACGCCCCAGTGGTTTGCTGCGATCGACCGCGAGGTGGGCGACGGGCAGGATACCTATGGCAAGACGATCCGTGAACGCGCGCTCACCTCGATCGACAAGCTTGTGGAATGGTCGCCGGTCGCAGGGCGCAACCGCCTTTACAACATGATCGAGGCGCGGCCCGATTGGGTCTTGTCGCGCCAGCGCGCTTGGGGTGTGCCGCTGACCTGTTTCACCAAGAAGGGCGCGCTGCCGACCGACGCGGATTTCCTGCTGCGCGATCCGCAGGTCAATGCCCGCATCGTCGCGGCCTTCGAGGCCGAGGGCGCCGATTGCTGGTATGTCGAGGGCGCGAAAGAGCGCTTCCTCGGCGGCATCGTCAACCCCGAGGACTATAACCAGGTCTTTGATATTCTTGACGTATGGTTCGATTCCGGCTCGACCCACGCCTTCGTTCTGCGCGACCGCGAGGATGGCTCGGAAGACGGGCTCGCCGATGTCTATCTCGAAGGGACCGACCAGCACCGCGGATGGTTCCATTCCTCGATGCTTCAGGGCTGCGGCACCATCGGCCGCGCGCCTTATCGCGGGGTTGTGACCTGCGGCTTCACGCTCGACGAGAAGGGCATGAAGATGTCCAAATCGCTCGGCAATATCATCGCGCCGGAAAAGGTTATCAAGCAATATGGCGCCGATATCCTGCGCCTTTGGGTGGCCCAGACCGACTATACGGTCGACCAGCGCATCGGCGACGAGATCCTCAAGGGCGTGGCCGACAGCTATCGCCGCCTGCGCAATACGA
>JAHEBR010000081.1 GCA_024642185.1 Marivivens sp.
ACAAAGCCCGACACCGCGCCGACCGGCAGGCCATCGGATTTGCGCGTCAGCGGCGGCAGCGCATGATAGGCGCGGAAGATGAAGGCCGATCCGTCGATCAGGTGCAGATGGCAACCCTTGGCAAAGGTCATGGTTGTCTCCCAGCGCGTGTCAGAAATATGTGATGCCATTTTTGGATCAGCGCTACCAGCCCCGCCGGGCCATCGATTTTGTTAGGTCCGGGGTTGGACTGTGCTACGCTGACCTCGTGGAAATTCCGTCCGGAGGCACTTGGATGTCGCACAGATCTTTCACCCCCCCGCTTGTACTCCACGATCACGACCGAAACGCCAGCCCCTTCGCCTTTCTCAATGGCTCCTTTCATCTCAAGGTGTCGTCGGCCGATACCGCGGGCCGAGCGACCGTCTTCGACACCATCCGACACACGCCTGGCGGACCGCCGCTTCACATCCACGACGAACAGGACGAGTGGTTCTTCGTGACTGAGGGGCAATTCGACATCAGGGTAGGAGACACTGTTCATGCGCTGGGGCCGGGCGATTCCATCCTCGCGCCCCGTGGCGTTCCCCATACTTTCCGAAACCGGTCCGAGACCGGACGGATCATGGTCACTTTCCTGCCCGCCGGAAGCATGGAAGAGTTTTTCGCGGCCGGAAGCTCGGCCGGGCCGATGAGCCCGTCAGAGTTTGCCAGCTTATTCGAAAAACACGGAATGCATATTGTCGGGCCGCCGCTTTAGGCAGCGCTTTCCTCCGAGCCGAGAGCTTTCCCGTGAACGTAACGGCAATCGCAATAGGGGCATTCGACCCAGCCCTTGTCATGCGGGATGGTGAGCCAAACGCGCGGATGGCCCAGCGCCCCTTCGCCACCGTCACAGGCCACGCGCCAGGTTTCGACGATCTTGGTCTCGGGGGCTGGAATGGTCATTGCAATGCCTTCATCTGTTGCCGCCGGGCGCTGGCCCGCATAGATCAGGCTAGTGTATAACAACGCGCCGCACCGGCAAGACTGGAAAGCCCTGCAATGACCGAGAACGCCATCGAAATCACCGGCCTTCGCAAGACTTATCGCGGCTCGGCGAGGTCGGGGCCGAAAGAGGCGCTCAAGGGCATCGACCTGACGATCCCGCGCGGCATGATCTTTGGCCTTCTGGGGCCGAACGGGGCGGGCAAATCGACGATCATCAATATTCTCGCGGGCCTTGTGAACAAGACCTCGGGGCAGGTTCGTATCTGGGGCTTTGACCAAGACGTAAACCCGCGCCAATCCCGCGCCTCGATCGGCGTGATGCCGCAAGAGCCCAACCTCGATCCTTTCTTCACCCCGCGCCAGAGCCTCGAAGTGCAGGCGGGCCTTTATGGTGTGCCACCCGCGCAGCGCAAGACCGACGAGATCCTCGAACTCATCGGCCTTAGCGACAAGGCCGGCGCTTATGCCCGCACGCTTTCGGGCGGGATGCGGCGGCGGCTTCTTCTGGGCAAGGCGCTGGTGCATACGCCGCAAATCCTCGTGTTGGACGAGCCGACCGCAGGCGTTGACATCGAGCTTCGCAATATGCTCTGGGCCAATGTCCGCAAGCTCAACGAGCAGGGGATGACGATCATCCTGACGACCCACTACCTCGAAGAGGCCGAGGCGATGTGCGACGAGATCGCCATCATCAACCACGGCACGCTGGTGACCCGCGACACCACCGCCAACCTGATCGGCCGGATCGACGCCAAGACGATGGTGATCGTTCCAGAAGCGCCCGCCGCCCTGCCCGACCTGCCGGAAGGGGTCGAGGGCCTGCTCCGCGACGACGGCGCGCTCGAGTTCACCTACCGCACAACGCAGGTTCCGGCCGAAGCCGTCCTGGCGGCTGTGCGCAAGGCAGGGATCGCCATCCGCGATGTGAAAACGCAGGAAGCCAACCTCGAGGATGTCTTCCTCTCGCTCACCGCAGGGGCGCACACGAAGGGCTAGTCGCCCAGCTTGGCGTGGATTTCCTGAAGGTCGAGCTCGCCCGTGGGCATCTTGTTGGCCGGATTCTCGAAATCATAGCGGAAGAGCTGAAAGTCTTTCTTGTAGATCTCGAACATCAGGTGCATCGAAAGATCGTCGAAATACTCCTCGACCGGATGCGCCCGTTTCGGCCCGTGGCCCTCGCTTTCGTTGAAGCGCGGGATCTTCTTCAGATCGACCTTGTGCGGCGTCTCGACCGCATCGAGCACCTTCTGCATGCCGGGATTGAAATCCTCGGTCCAGAAGATCTGGTCATAGCGGCCACCGTTGACGATGAAGGTCGAGACATGGCCCGACATGGCCGACCAGTGGATGTCGGGCTCCATCGGGCGGCGCCAGCGGATCGTGTCGCGGGCGAAGAGGAGGAAGCGGCGGAAGCTCTTGATCTGGTCAAACTCGAACCCGTCCTCGGGGCTTCCGACCTCGATCCCGTATTTCTGGATCAGCATCGGCACGAGGTTGCCGCGATAGCGTTTGCCGTTGCGCTGGATGCCGCAGATCTTGTCGAAGAAGGACGACAGGATGCGGGTGTAGGGATTTCTAACGCAAGTGAAGGTCTGCGATTTGTGGCCTTTGACGTTGGCCTCGATCAGCGGCTGGCTCGCCTCTTGCGCCCACTTATGCAGGCCCTCGGTCGAGTCGTGGATATCACCGTCGAAAAACCGGCCATGATCCGAATAGAACATGATCTGGCCGATCGTTGAACACGCACACTTTGGAACAACCCGATAGACCATGCTTTCGCTTTCGGTCATCCAGGTACCTGGAAATCCCATCTACCTCAAACTCCGTTGCCGTTGCGGCTGTTGCCGTGGCACTTTCTCTGTGGTCTTAAAGCCTAACAGAGCAAACTAAGGGTGTTTATTCAACGTTTGTTCGGTCTATCAAGAAGAAACTGACAGGCACTCGATCGGGTAATTGTTTCCAAAATGGCAAAGATCGCCTTCATCCTCCTCTGCCACAAGGATCCCGAGGCGGTTATCCAGCAGGCCGAGATGCTCTCGACTGTTGGCGATTACATATCGATCCACTTTGACGCCAGTTCGAGCGACAGCGATTTCGAAAGGATCGAGCGTGGCCTTGCCAACAATCCCAACGTCGCTTTTGCCAAGAAGCGGGTGAAATGTGGCTGGGGCGAGTGGAGCCTTGTGGAAGCAACGCTCAGCGCTGTTGAGACCGCACTCGATGCGTTTCCGAGGGCGACCCATTTTTATATGCTGTCGGGCGACTGTATGGCGATCAAGTCCGCCGAATATGCCCATACATTTCTTGATTCAGAAGACGCAGACTTTATCGAAAGTTTCGATTTCTTCAAAAGCGATTGGATCAAGACCGGGATGAAAGAAGACCGCCTGATCTATCGCCATTGGTTCAATGAAAGAAAACACAAACAGCTTTTCTATTGGTCGTTCCGGGCCCAACGTCGGCTTGGTCTGCAACGGGCAATCCCCAAGGATATCGAGGTTCAGATCGGTAGCCAGTGGTGGTGCCTCCGGCGTTTGACCATTGAGCGGATCATCGAGTTCACCCGCAAGCGCCCCGATGTGATGCGCTTTTTCCGAACAACATGGATCCCCGACGAGACCTTCTTTCAGACCCTTGTTCGTCACCTCGTTCCCGATGCCGAGATCCGCACCAAGACGCTGACCTTCCTGATATTTACCGACTACGGAATGCCAGTTGCTTTTTGCAACGATCACTATGATCTCTTGCTGGGGCAGGATGCGCTTTTTGCGCGTAAGATCAGCCCCGAGGCAAAAGAGCTCAAAAAACGGCTCGGGCGGCTCTATGCTTCTGGACGGACGGATTTTCGGATCTCCGACGAGGGCCGCAGTCTTTTCAAATTTCTCTCGGGGCGGGGCCGGATCGGGCGGCGCTTTGCCGCGCGGTTCTGGGAATCGGAAGGCAGCCTCGGGCGTGACCGCGAGCTTCTGATCATCGCCTCAAAGAAATGGCACGTTGGCAAACGGCTATTGGATGCGATCCAGACGAACACAGGGCTCCAGGGGATAGCTTATCTCTTCGACGAGGAAGCCACCCCGCTTCCTGATTTGGGCGGCATTCAAACCTCGCTTGGCAAACGCACCCGCCATCGCCGTGCGCTCATGCGAATGCTGTTCGACTATTATGCCACGGGCCGCCTGGTGATCTGCCTCGACACTTCATCGATCGACCTCATTCACGATTTCTTCACAGATCGTTCCAAGACCCGCCTCCTGGAAATCGAATGCGAATTTTCGGATGACTATCTCAGTGGCCACGCTCGCCGTGTTGGCCTTGCCGGTGACGAGACCACACCCGAGACACTTGCGCGGCTCTTGCCGACGATCCGATATGATGTTGTCTTCGAATCCGAACGCATCCGAGATGCAGGTTTCGCCAATTATCGACGCCTTCGGCAGACTGCATCGCTTGAGGAAAACTCCGACGCACTTGGCGCATTCCTGTCTGTCTCGCCAGACACGGCCCGCAAGATTGCCCAGACAGATCACCTTTTCGACGACTGAGGACCCAGATGGATTTTACCTACGACCCGCAAAACATCTTTGCCCGCATCCTGCGCGGCGAGATCCCGAACAAGACCGTCTTTGAAAACGATCACGCGCTGGCCTTTCACGATATCGCCCCGCAGGCGCCGGTCCATGTGCTGGTGATCCCCAAGGGCGCCTATGTGAGCCTCGATCACTTTGCCCGCGACGCGAGCGCCGAAGAGCATTTCGGCTTCATGCGGGCGGTGGCCGAGGTCTGCAAGATTGCCGGCGTCGATGCGGGCTTTCGCGCCATCTCGAACACGCGGACGCATGGGCGGCAGGATGTGCCGCATTACCACCTGCACATTCTTGGCGGGCGTCAGCTTGGCCTGATGCTCGACGACGCGGGCTAAAGCAGCCCGTGTTTGGCGAAAAGCGCCTTGAGGTTCGCCTCGGGGCGCGCGCCGATGTGACTGATCACCTCAGACGCCGCAACGCAGCCCATGCGCCCGCAGGTCTCAAGATCGTGGCCGTTGGTCAGCCCCCATAGGAAAGCGCCCGCAAACAGATCGCCCGCACCGGTCGCATCGACGATATCGGTCGGGATCGCTGGCACGTCCCAGCGCTTGCCGCCCGACAGGATATGCGCGCCCTTCTCACTATCGGTGCAGGCGACGATCTCGACCTCGAGCGCGGCGGCGGCCAAGGCCGTTTCGAAATCGTCGGTGCGATACATCGACAGGATCTCGGCGCGGTTACAGAACAGCAGATCGACATCCTCGCGGATCATCATGCGGAAAGCATCGCGGTGCCGCTCGACGCAGAACGGATCGGACAGTGTCAGCGAGACGCGCCCGCCGTGGCCCTTGCAGGCGTTGATCGCCTTGGCGAAGGCGGCGTGGCTGTCGGGGCCGTCGAAGCGATAGCCCTCGAGATAGATCCATTCGGCATCGGCCATCATCGCGGGATCAATGTCGGAAGGTTCAAGAAATTCGGTCACGCCGAGATAGGTGTTCATCGACCGCTCGCCGTCGGGGGTCACGACCACGATGCAGCGGCCGGTTTCCTGTTCGGCGGATTTCGGGGCGAGCGAGGTCTCATAGACCGCCCCCTGCGCCCGCAGATCATGGGCGAAGATCGCCCCAAGCTGATCGTCCTTGACCTTGCCGACATAGGCGGTCCGACCGCCCAAATGAGCAATGCCCGCGATGGTGTTGGCGGCCGATCCGCCGCTAATCTCTTTCGCGGGGCCAATCGCGCCATAGAGCGACACGGCGCGATCCATGTCGATCAGCTGCATGATGCCCTTTTCGATCCCCGCCTCTGCGAGAAAGAGCTCGTCGGCGCGGGTCAGCACATCGACCATGGCATTGCCGATGCCGACAATCTGGAACTTCTTCATTGGGTCTTGTCCTCGTAATCGCAGAGATCGCGGATATGGCAGGCGCCACACTTGGGTTTTCGGGCCACACAGATATAGCGCCCGTGCAGGATGAGCCAGTGGTGCGCGTGCTGCTGGAAATCCACCGGCACGTTATCTTCGATAGCCCGCTCGACCGCCGCCACATCCTTGCCCGGCGCGAGGCCGGTGCGGTTGCCGACGCGGAAGATGTGGGTATCGACCGCCTGCGCCGGGAAATGCCACCACATATTCAGGACGACATTGGCCGTCTTGCGCCCCACACCGGGCAGCGATTGCAGCGCGGCGCGCGAGTTGGGCACGGTGCCGTCATAGTCCTCGACCAAGATGCGGCTCAGCTTCATCACGTTCTTCGCCTTCTGGCGGAAGAGGCCGATGGTCTTGATCTGTTCGGTCAAACCCTCTTCACCGAGGTCGAGCATCTTCTGCGGCGTATCGGCGATCTGGAAAAGCTTGCGCGTGGCCTTATTGACGCCCGCATCCGTGGCCTGCGCGGAAAGGGCGACGGCCACGAGAAGGGTAAAGGCGTTGACGTGCTCCAATTCGCCCTTGGGCTCGGGCTCCGACGCCTGAAACCGCTCGAAGATCTCGCGCATCCGGTGATAGGAAAGCTGCTTTGCCATGGCTCCGGTATGCCCGCCACGCTGGCCTCAGGCAAGCGCCTCTTTGGCGCAGGAATCGGGTCGCTCCACGGACCTTTGGGGCATATGTTCAACACATGGAACACAACGCCAGCTATCACTATCAGATCATGCGCCGGGCGATCGGCCTGATCGACGCCCGGCCCGAGGCCGCCCGCTCGCTTGAGGCGCTGGCGGGTGAGATGAACCTCAGCCCCGCGCATTTCCAACGGCTTTTCTCGCAATGGGTCGGTGTCTCGCCCAAGCGTTATCAGCAATACCTCGCGCTCGATCAGGCCAAAGACCTCTTGCGCGAAAGGCACACCACCCTTGCCACAGCCGATGCCGTAGGCCTGAGCGGCAGCGGCCGCCTGCACGATCTTTTCCTGCGCTGGGAGGCGATGAGCCCCGGCGACTTTGCCAAGGGCGGCAAAGGCCTCACCATCTTCTGGGGTTGGTTCGATAGCCCCTTCGGCCCTGCCCTTGTCATGGGCACGGACAAGGGCATCTGCGGGATTGGCTTTGCCGCCGAGACAGGCGAGGCCGAGGCGATGACCGATCTCAGGGGGCGCTGGCCCAAGGCGGAGTTCGTCGAGGATCCCGAGCGCCTGCGCCCGTGGGTTGACGGCGCCTTTGGTGCAAACGAGGGACCCACGCCTCTTTACCTCATCGGCGCTCCATTCCAGATCAAGGTCTGGGAGGCGCTCCTCGCTATCCCTTCGGGCCATGTGACCACCTATTCCGACATTGCAGGCGCCATCGGCCACCCCAAGGCTGTCCGCGCGGTCGGCACGGCGGTGGGGCGCAACCCGATCAGCCTTCTGATCCCCTGCCACCGGGCGCTTCGCAAATCGGGCGGGCTTGGCGGCTATCACTGGGGCCTGCCGGTCAAACGTGCAATCCTTGCCTATGAAAGCGCGCGGCTCGAGGCTTGATAGGCGAGAACAAGCCGAATGGCCGCGCCTGATATTGGATAGCGACACGAGTTGCGCCAATTATGGCTCAACGCCCCGGGTGCTCCCTGCCCGTGGCTGCGCATTCAAGGATTTGCCCATGACCTACGGAAAAACATCTGCTGCCCTCGCCCTGTCGGCGCTTCTTGCCGCGACGGCCTGCACCATGACCGACCCGAGCAACCCCAACCGCAATGCCCAGCAAGCGGCCCTGATCGGTGCCGGGATGGGCGCGATTATCGGCAACTCGAGCGGTGGCAAAGACGGCGCCATCAAGGGCGCGATCATCGGCGGCACCATCGGCGCCATCGCCGGCAACCAGCTTGACAAGCAGGAGGCCGAACTGCGCGCCCAGATGGGCAGCCAGGTTGGCATCGTCAACACCGGCAACCAGCTTATCGTGACGATGCCGCAAGACATCCTCTTCGCGACCGGCTCGGCCTCGCTGACCGGCTCGCTGCGGAGCGATCTCTACACGCTCGCCGCCAACCTCAATCGCTATCCGGGTTCGACCGTCAACGTCGTTGGCCACACCGACAATGTCGGCACCGCGGCCTACAATCAGGATCTGAGCGAACGCCGCGCCCGCGCTGTGGCTTCGGTTCTTACGGATGGCGGTGTATCGCCCTACCGGATCGTGTCGTTTGGCCGCGGCGAAGATCAGCCGATCGCGACCAACCTAACCTCCGAAGGCCGCCGCCAGAACCGCCGGGTCGAGATCATCATCACGCCAAACCGCTGATTCTGCGGAAAAGCAAATCTTCAAAGGGCCGCCAGACGCGCGGCCCTTTGTTGTTGAGCGGGGGCAATTCCGGTCTTATGATTTGACCAATTGATCGGAGCCATCATGCCGTTTGAGAAGATCCAACCCGAAAAACTCTCGCACAGCGTCGTTCGCCAGATCGAGGCGCTGATCCTGCGGGGCATTCTGCGGCCCGGCGAGCGGCTTCCGTCCGAGCGCGAACTGAGCGACAAATTTGGTGTTTCGCGCCCGTCTTTACGCGAAGCCCTCTCGGATCTTCAGGATCGTGGCCTCTTGGTCAGCAAGGCCGGGGCCGGTGTTTTCGTGGCGGACGTTCTGGGATCGGCG
>JAHEBR010000328.1 GCA_024642185.1 Marivivens sp.
CGATGGCGGCGGCCTACGAGATCGCGCAATTGCGCGGCGTGTCGGTCCATCCGGCCCAGCTTATGTGGCTCGCCACCGAAGGCTCGGCCCGCGCGCTGCATATGGCGGGCGAGATCGGCCGCCTTGGCGCAGGTGCTGTGGCCGATATCACCGTGCTCGATCTCGGCTCGACGCCAGCCATCAAACAGCGCACCGACCGCGCCCTACACCTCTGGGACGCGCTCTTCCCGACCATCATGATGGGCGACGACCGCGCCGTGCGCGATGTCTGGATCGCAGGGAAGCGCGCGCGCGCCTAGAACAGGCTGCAATCGCCGGGGCGGGGCGCGGCGAAGATCATCACCCAATAGTCCCCTGCCCGGCCAACGCCGTATTCCTTGACCTGCGCGTTGAGGATATTGGCCCGATGCCCCGGCGAAGCCATCCAGCCGCGCACAACGAGCGCCACGGTCTTCCAACCGGAGGCAATGTTTTCGGTGACGAGGCTATAGCAATAGCCTTGGATATTGACGCGCGTGCCCACGGTATAACCGCTTGAGCCCATGTGAGTCAGCGCCCCCATCGTCGCCATATCCAGCGCGTGCGCCTCGGCGGCGGCCGTCAGGCGGCTATCACGGGTCAGAAGCGGCAGGCCGGCATTCACGCGCTGAAGATTGATCTGCTCGGGCAGGGTTCCGGCGCTTTTCATCTGCGCAGCCGCCACGTTGAGCGCGGCAGAGGGCGAGCCTACGAGCGGATCAGGCGCAGGCTGGCACGCGGCGAGTGCGGCAAGAAGGGCGGCGGCGGCAAGAAGGCGGATCGGTTTCATACGGGCCTCACGGGCTGGAACAAGGTCATATCCGCCCCCACTGCGGACAGTTCGATCTTGGCCCAACCGCGCCTGCCCCGTCAATCGCCGCCCTAGCCGCGGCCGCGATAGGGCGGCACGCCCTGATCGGGGATCCAGACGCCCTCGGGCTGCGGCCCGGTCTGGTAGAAGACGTCGATCGGGATGCCGCCGCGCGGATACCAGTAGCCGCCGATGCGAAGCCAGCGCGGCTTGAGAAGATCGACGAGCCTACGGGCGATCATCACGGTGCAGTCCTCATGGAAGGCGCCGTGGTTGCGAAAGCTGCCAAGGAACAGCTTGAGCGACTTGCTCTCGACGAGCCAATGGTCGGGGACGAAGTCGATGACGATATGGGCAAAATCGGGCTGGCCGGTCATCGGGCAGAGCGAGGTAAATTCCGGCGCGGTGAAGCGCACGTTGTAGTCGACATCGCTCTGGCTGTTGGCGACGCGCTCCAGCACGGCCTCTTCCGGCGATTGCGGGAGGTCGACCTTCTGGCCAAGCTGCTGCAGGCCGGCGTATTTCGAGGGTTCCATGTCTGATCCTTGTTTTCCGGGTAGGCTGCGACCGGCGGCGAAAGCCGCGCGCCTCCCTAGCACCAGTCTGATCCGCCCGAAAGAGCGCTAGACGCGCTCGGCCAACCGCCGCGCAAGGGCGTTCTGGCGGGTGATCGCGGTTTCGAGATCGAAGCTCGCCACCTGCCCGTCGCGGACGATCTGGCGGCCCTCGACGATCAGGTGTTTGACCCGCGTCGGCCCCGCAAGGAGAAGGGCGGCGGGATCCCAGCTTCCCGCACTTTCAATGCCGCCCACGTCCCACAGGGCGATATCGGCGCGCTTGCCAACCGCGATCCGCCCGCAATCGGGCCGGCCCAGCACATCCGCCCCGCCGCGCGTGGCGATCTCGAGCGCCTCGCGGGCGCTCATCGCATCGGCCCCGCGCGCGACCCGCTGAAGAAGCATCGCCTGCCGCGCTTCGCCTATGAGGTTGCCCGCGTCGTTCGAGGCCGAGCCATCGACGCCAAGGCCAACCTTCACCCCCAGATCCCGCATCCGCCGCACCGGCGCGATGCCGCTGCCGAGGCGGCAGTTCGAGCAGGGGCAATGGGCCACGCCAGTGTGGGTGCGGGCAAAGAGCGCCATCTCGGACTCGTCGAGCTTGACGCAGTGTGCGTGCCAGACGTCCGCGCCGGTCCAGCCCAGATCCTCGGCATACTGGCCGGGGCGGCAGCCGAACATGGCCTCGGAATAGGCGATATCCTCGTCGTTCTCGGCCAAATGGGTGTGCAGCATCACCCCCTTGTCGCGGGCAAGGAGTGCGGCATCGCGCATCAGATCGCGGCTGACCGAGAAGGGCGAGCAAGGGGCCACGCCCACCCGCACCATCGCGCCTTCGCCGGCATCATGATGGGCGTCGATCACGCGGATGCAATCCTCGAGGATCGCCGCCTCTCGCTCGACCAGACTGTCGGGCGGCAGGCCGCCGGCGCTTTCGCCGATGCTCATCGCGCCG
>JAHEBR010000329.1 GCA_024642185.1 Marivivens sp.
GCCGCCCTTTTCGGCGGCAAGGTCGATGATGACCGAACCGGGCTTCATGGATTTCACCATGTCCTCGGTCCAAAGCTCGGGCGCTTCGCGGTTGGGGATCAGCGCCGTGGTGATCACGATGTCCATATCCGGCGCGATCTCGCGGAATTTCTTGAGCTGCGCCTCGCGGAACTCGGGGCTCGAGGGGGCCGCATAGCCGCCGGTGGCGGCGCCGTCCTGCTGGCCCTCGTCGAAATCGAGATAGACGAACTCTGCGCCCATCGATTCCACCTGTTCGGCCACTTCGGGGCGCACATCAAAGGCATAGGTGATCGCGCCCAGCGAGGTTGCCGTGCCGATCGCGGCCAAACCGGCCACACCGGCGCCGACCACGAGAACCTTGGCGGGGGGCACCTTGCCGGCGGCGGTCACCTGACCGGTGAAAAACCGGCCAAAGTTGTTGCCCGCCTCGATCACCGCGCGGTAGCCCGCGATATTGGCCATCGACGAGAGCGCGTCCATCTTCTGGGCGCGGCTGATGCGGGGCACCATCTCCATGGCGATGACATTGGCCCCTTTCGAGGCGGCCAGCTCCATCAGCGCCGCGTTGGCGCCGGGATTGAAGAAGGAGATGAGCGTCTGGCCTTCGCGCAGCCGCTTGACCTCGGCCTCGGTGGGCACGCGGACCTTGGCGACGATATCGGCCGCCTTGAAGAGCGCGGCGGCGGTCTTGACGATCTCGACACCGGCCTCCTTGTAGGTCGCGTCCGAGAAACCGGCCTTTTCGCCAGCGCCGGTTTCGATCACGCACTCGTAGCCGAGCTTTTGCAGATCGCGGGCCGAGGCCGGGGTCATCGCGACCCTGTTTTCGCCCTCTATGATTTCTTTTGGTGCACCGATTTTCACGGGCGAGCCTCCCTCTTCACTATGCTTCGCGCCCTTTTAGAGAACGCGGGTCTATTTCACAACGCAACGCCATTTCGACGCAGAATATGCCGCAGGATCGACGACGTTGCGGAACTTTCGGCTAGAGCCATCTGCGGGTCTTTTCGCAGTAGCGGGCGAAATCGGCGCGATACTTGCGCCTGAGCCGATCTTCCTCGGCAAAGATGAAATGCCGCTCGATCCACCAGAAGAACACCGGCACCAGAACCAGCGCCTCGGGCGCATCGAGCTTGAAGATCACCCCCGTCAGAACCAGCACGTCGCCCAGATAGATCGGGTTGCGGCTGCGGCTGAAGATGCCGGACTGCACCAGATGCGAGGCCTCGCGGTGCGGAATGAAGGTCGTGCGCCATTTGCGCATCTCGACGACAGCGAGCAGCATCAGGATGAGGCCCCCGCCGATCAGGATGCCAGCCAGAAAGTCCGACCAAGCCCCGCCAAAGCTCAGGCCCCAAAGGTCCGCGCGGGCCAGACGCCACGCGACGGCCCCGAAGAGCGCCAGCCAGACGGGTGGAATGTCGATCCACTTGAGCAAACCCCTGTTCCTCCATTCCGGGCAAAGTAGACATTCAAAAACATGAATGTCTATTGAAAACACCGCCTGCGGCGGCTTGTCCTACCGGGCCTTCCCCTTGGCCCTGCGACAGACTAGACCGTTCCCGAACCAATGCACCTCCATTTTCGCGGAAACCTGCTTTCATGACCGATTTTGCCGCCACCAAGGCCCGTTTTCACCTTCCCAAGGACGTCATCTACCTCGATGGCAACAGCCTTGGCCCCCTGCCCAAGGCCGCCGCCGGACGGATGGCCTCGGCGGTCACCGACGAATGGGGCGAGATGCTCATCACCGGCTGGAACCGCGGCGGGCGCGACGGGGCGGGCTGGATGGCGATGCCCACCGGGATTGGCGACCGGATCGCACGGTTGATCGGGGCCGAGCCGGGCCATGTGGTGATGGGCGATACGCTGTCGATCAAGGTCTATCAGGCGCTGGCCTCCGCGATCGAGATGCGCCCCGACCGCAAGGTGATCCTGTCGGACAGCGGCAATTTCCCCTCGGACCTCTATATCGCGCAGGGGCTGATCAAGAGCCTTGGGCGGGGGCTTGAGCTGAAGGTCGTGGCCCCCGAGGACATCGCCAACCACATCGACGAGACCGTGGCGGCAACGCTCATCACCGAGGTCGATTATCGCACCGGCCGTCTGCACGACATGAAAGCGCTCACCGCCAAGGCCCATGCCGCGGGCGCGCTGGCAATCTGGGATCTGGCGCATACCGCGGGGGCGACCGAGGTCGATCTCGCGGGCGCGAAAGCCGATTTCGCGGTGGGCTGCACCTATAAATATCTCAACGGCGGCCCCGGAGCGCCGGCTTTCATCTATGTGGCCCCCCGCCACGCC
>JAHEBR010000082.1 GCA_024642185.1 Marivivens sp.
ATTCAAGCGACGAGAGCGGATCGCCCTTCAGGGGATCGGCGCCGCAGGTCAGGACCATCGCATCGGGCGTGAAAGCCTTGGTGAGCGGGATGATCGCCCCGTCGATCAGACGATCGAATTCGCTGTCGTTGAGCTTGCGCGGCACCGGAATATTGCGCGCATGGCCCCCTGCCACGTCATCGAGCTTGCCGGTGAAGGGCCAGCGGTTTTCCTCGTGCATCGAGATGGTCATCACCCGCGGATCATCGGCGAATGCGGCTTCCACGCCATCGCCGTGATGGGCGTCGAGGTCGATGTAGAGCACCCGCTTCTTGCCGTGGTCGAGCAGGGTCAGGATCGAAAAGACAGGGTCGTTGAAGAAGCAAAAGCCATTGGCCCGGTTTGGCATCCCGTGATGCGTCCCGCCCGCCGGATGGAAGGCCACGCCGCGCTCGAGGGCGGCTTCGGCGGCAAGGATCGAGCCGCCGACCGAGGTCGAGGCGCGCTCGTAAAGCCCTTGAAAGACGGGGTTTTCCATCGTGCCGATATTGTAGGTCTCGCGCGCCTCTGGGCTGACGCGCCCGACAGCTTCGGCATCGCGCAGGGCCGCGACATAGTCGGGCGCATGAAACCGCGTGATCGTCTCGAGGCTGGCTTGCGGGCTTTGCAGATAGGGCGCGTCTTCGGTAAACCAGCCCAGCAATTCCGAAAGAGTCATCACCGGCCCTACACGGGCGATCGCAAGTGGATGGTTCCCCCGATACCCTGTCGCCCGATAAATTTCAGAACTGATGAATGCAGGTGCCATCGGCCCTTTCGCGTCTGATTTCCTGTTCGCGCAGCCGCCTTATATCGACTCGTTTAAATATTCTGTTTTTTTGTTATATTGGCAACGGATTTCTGGCGCCCTCAGGCGGCGATTGCTCGCCGTTCCACAGCGAAAAAGACGGAAAGACCCAGAAGGCCAAGCGCTGATGCGCCGATCCCGAAGGCCAGCGCCGCGCTTGCATTGCCTGCCCAATCCGAAAAGGCGCCGGCGAAATAGGGGCCAACCATCATCACGGCATAGTAGATGGCGTAATAGACGCCCATGCCAAAGGCGCGGGACTGTGGCGGCAGGAACCGCGAGGGCAAAGCGACAATAGGGCCACCTGCAAAGCCAAAACAAAAGAGTGCCATTGTGAGAAGATAGGGCCCCACCCAAATCGGAACCGCAAAAACTGTCAGCACAAGCAGGCAGAAGCTCAGCATCCCCGCGGTGATGACCAATCCGGGGCGGCCTGTCCGGTCGCTGGCGATACCGCCCGCTGGGATTGAAAGGGCAAGGGCGATCATGAATACCCCGGTCATTGATCCCGCAGCCGAAAGGCCAAAGCCTCGTTCGGTCAGAAACGCAGGCCCGAAACTGTAGATGGTCGCCAGAGCAACATTATAGAAGGCCCAGATCAGGGCGCTTACCAGAAGCGGCGCAAAGGGAAACCTGACGATCCGAAGCCCGCCCGAAGGGGCCGGAGCATCCTCGGCGGGCTGATAAAGCGCCAAAAAGGCGACCATTCCCATGGCGATGACAGCCAGTGTTGTCGCCCAGCTAAGCCAGAGGCCTCCGGCGCTTTCGGTCAGAGGCAGGATCACAAGTGCTGCGGCGATCCCGACGGGCCAGGAATTGATGAAGATTGCCATGGCGGTTGAGATTTCGCGGCCCGTAAACCAATCCACCACCATCTTGGTCATGACGATATTGATCACCACACCGCCAACGCCACTGATCACCCGACCGGCAGACACCAGCCAAAGCTGGTCCGCGACAGCAACCAAGAGGCCCCCCGCCAGCATCAGAACCATCGAATAGCCAATAACCCGCCGGTCCCCGAGCCATCTTGCGATGGCCCCGCCGGGGATCGCAACGATGATACCAGGCCCAAGATAGAGCCCCACCAAAAGGCCGATTTCGCTGAGGCTAAACCCGTGAATGCGGCTCAGAACGGGGGCAAGGGCACCGATGGACTCAAACTGAAATGCCATCCCGAAACGCGCCAGAAACAAAACGGCCAGAATGGTCCAACGGCTTCGCATCATGCGTCCTTTCGGGGAATCGTGCCAACTAGATAGCATATGAGCTAGGTGGAACTTGCCTAATTCCGTGAGATGAGGCCAAATGGAGGTAGGGTGAGGGCATTGTCGCTTGTCGGTGCCGCTGTTAAGGCGGTGACCAATGGAATTGGTAGGACGATGCTTTTGGGAACCGAAGAGCAAGGCAACCGGCCCCTCGCAGCGCTGAAGGTTTGGGTGCAAGGGCAATTCAACCACGAAGTCGCCTCAAGCAAAGACCGTTTCATGTCGCGGATTTTTGCCGAAGTCATGGATGTGGGCTTCCTGCGCCACCTGTGGACCAATGAGGGCGAGATCGCACCCGGCGTCTGGCGGTCAAACCATCCGGGCCGACGCCGGATCAAGGGCTATGCGCGGCGCGGCTTCCGTACCGTTCTGAATCTGCGGAACGATACAGGCAAAGCGCCCTGTCGCCTCGCGCAGAACGACTTCGAAGACAGTGGCTTGGCCTATTTCAGCTATCCGATGGCGCCGCGCCATGCGCCCAAGGCCGAAGTTCTCTTGGGGCTGATCGAGCTTTTTCCAAAGCTGGAAAAGCCGGTTCTTATCCACTGCAAATCGGGCGCTGATCGCACTGGCCTTGCCGCGGCGCTCTGGCTCCTGACACAGGAAGGCGCCAGCCTTGCCGAAGCGCGCCGTCAGCTGTCGCTGGAATACCTGCATTTCCGCGAGTTCGAGACCGGCGTTCTCGATGCGGTGCTCGACCTATACGAAGAAGAGGGCCGCGGCCGCAGTTTTGAGGAATGGGTCCGCACGGGCTATGATCCTCTGGCCGCCAATTTCAGGGCGCAGTCGATTTCTTCGGGCCTTGGCCAGATGGAAAAGCTCGACATCCTGCGCGCGGGCCTCTGGAGCTATGCGCAGTTCCGCGAGGCGGTCTGGCACAAGAGCTTTGAAGGCCCCTATACGACCGACCGCCAGCGCCGCCGGGCGCGGTTTTTCATGAACTGGGTCGATCACGGCATTTTGCGGGTCTTCTGGCACAATCAGGCCGAAGTCAGCCCCGGCGTGATCCGCGCAAACCACCCCAGCGAAAAGCGCCTGCGGCGGATGGCGACCGAAGGGCTCAGGACGGTGATCAATCTGCGCGGGGCGTCAATGCAGCCACAGTATCTTCTTGAGAAGGAACTCTGCGACGAAATGGGGCTCGATCTGGTCGATATTCCGATGACCGCCACCGCGGCGCCCTCGGCTGCGAGCATCCTGAAGCTTCTCGATACTCTCGACGCTTGTGAGAAGCCGGCGCTGATCCACTGCAAGTCGGGCGCCGATCGCACCAGCATCGGCGCGGCCCTTTGGCTTCTCGATCAGGGGGCGCCTTTGGCTGAGGCTCGGGCGCAGATGTCGATCCGCTTTATCCACCTCAAGAGCAGCGCCAAGGGTGTGCTCGATGCCGTGCTCGACGATTTCGAGACGGCCAATATCGGTGGTCCGGTGAGCGTCAGGGACTGGCTCAAATCCGGCTACAACCCCGAGGCCATCACCGAAAGGTTCCGCCGCCAGCGCGCGAAGAGTTGAGCGGGGCAGGGCGATCCCCTATGAGGGGCTTGTCAGGCAAGGAGCCCCTCTTGAAGCGTATCGCGGCGATCACCTCGGTTCGGAACGATACGATGTTCCTCGATCGCTGGATCGCGCATTACGGCGCGGCCTTTGGCCCTGAGAACCTGCACGTCATCATCGACGGGATGGACCAGCCCGTGCCTGCGCCGGAAACCGGTGTGAATGTGATCCGTGTCGATTATGTGCCCCGCTCGGTTGTCGCTGGCGACAAGGAGCGCGCCCGCCGCGCCTCGGCTCTCGCCAAGGAGTTGCTAAAGTCGGTCGATCTCGTCGTCGGCACCGATGTCGATGAATTCCTGATCGTCGATCCCGCACTCGGCGTGAGCCTTGGTGCCTATCTGTCGTCCATCGAAGTTCCCGGTTCTCTCTCGGCCCTTGGCCTCGACGTGGTGCGCCATCTCGATAAGGAAGAGCCGATCGACCGCGCCCGCCCGTTTCTCGACCAGCGCCGATACGCCAAAATCTCTGACCGTTACAGCAAGGCGCTGATCCTGTCGGAACCGCTCGACTGGGGCTCGGGCCAGCATCGGGTGCGGGGGCGCAATTTCCGCATCGACCCCAACCTCTACCTTCTGCACTTCGGCAGCGTCGATCACGCGGTGAGCGAGGCGCGCGCCTCGGACGCCGACCGGATCAAGGAAGGCTGGGCCGCGCATCAGAAGCGGCGTGATGCCCTCTTCAATGAAATCCGGCAGGCCGAACCGATCCCTGCCGACGAACGCTTTGCCTCGGCCCGGCGCGCGATGGCCCTTTGGCGCTCGCCGCTCAAATGGAACAAGCCGGGGCGCTTGCGCTCCGGCTCGGTGGTTGTTCTTCCCGAAAGGTTCAGGGGGCTCGTCTAGCCCCTATTCCTTCCACTCGCGCCATTCGCGGATGGTCTCCATGACCGAGTCCGAGAAGAGATAGTCGGTCTCGGTGGCGACCTCGTGGCACTGATAGCAAAACTCGACACGGCCGATCTCTTCGACCGGCACGGTCCCGCTCGACTCGAAGGAGCCATAATACCAGTCGCCATGTTCGGGATCATATCCGGCCGGCATCTTGACCATCACGGTGATCTTGCGGATCGCCGGATCGTCCTCGCCCATGTGGATCGCCTTCACCACCGCCGCGCATTCGGGATAGGCCGAGGCGAGGTTCTGGTAGGGTTCGGCGGCCAGTTCGTTGGCGTAGATGTCGATCCAGTTCTCGCCGTGCGCGTAGGAGATCACCGGCTCTTCGGTGATCTTGATCCAGGACTGGTAGTCCTCGAAGGTCATCCACTCTTCGTCGTGGCAGAAATCGAGATCGGTGGCATGGGCCATACCGGCGAAGGCAAGAAGAACCGAAACTACTGAAACGACAGTGCGCAAACCACGGGCAAAAAATCTAAAGAACGACATTACTAGCACCCCCTTTGTGAAAGGCAGTCTGAAATAGCCGCGCGGCCCGCAGATTCGTACGGGCCGCGCAGGGTCAACTGGGCCTTGTCAGGCCATATTCTCCATCGTCTTGATCCCGGCAATGCCGCCGACAACGATGAAGGCGAATGTCAGGAACGAGCCGATGGCGAGGGTCGAGACCCCTGTCAGCGCCTGGCCGACGGTGCAGCCAAGCGCCAAAACGCCGCCGATGCCCATGAGCGCTGCGCCAAACATATTGCGCACGGCATCCGAAGGGCCGGCAAAGGTCGTCAGGTGCAGACGCTTGCCGTAGGCGGCACCGAGGAAGCCGCCGAACAGCGCGCCGGCCAGCGACGCCACGCCGAAATCGGGCGCACCAAGCGCGGTGAAGCGCATCAGATAGTCGAGCGTATCGCCAGCGGGGCGCACATAGGTCAGCGAGATGACCGTGGCGTTGGAGGCGAACTCGTCATAGGCGAGGCCGGTGACAGCCCAACCTGCGACAACGCAGAGGCCGATGCCGATACCGCCGATGATATCGGCCTTGGATCCGCGGAACGAGGCGTCCTTGAAGCAGTAGATTACCACCGCAAGCACGATGACAGCCATTGCGGCGGTCGTGGCTGTCTCGACCGACATTCCAAGCAGATCGGCCAGCAGAACCCCGAGGCTCTGGTCATCCCCGACGCTCGTTGTGAGCGGCGTAAAGATCGAGACACGCAGCGGCCCGAGAAGCCCGCCGATGGTCATGAAGGCAAAGATGCCCATCACGATCAGCACGACCATCGACCGAAGATCGCCGCCGCCCGCGCGCACCAGATTGCGGCTCGCGCAGCCTCCGGCGAAGACCATGCCGAAGCCAAAAACCAATCCGCCGATGATATTGCCGCCCCATCCGAATTCGCCGGTGCGATACATCGACATAGAGGTATCGACCATTCCGGCGCCCTGAATGACCCAAACGCCAAGCATCGCTGTCGCCGCAGCGAGAAGCCATGATCGGAACCGATTATAGCTGCCGAAGGACAGGATGTCCGAAATGGATCCCATCGTGCAGAAGTTGGTCCGCGCGACCAGAAAACCGAAAACGATACCAATCACCAAGCCGCCCCATCCAATAAAGGATGCAGCATTCTCAACAGCCGTCATCTTCCAAGTCTCGATCATTCTTCCCCCCTTGCGTCCTGTCTTTGCAGGTTAGTTAGAGAAATCATCAGATATATAGATGTTAGTATCTGTTTTATTGATCTGTCTACGATTTTTGGAGGTCAGTTGACGGCAGCCTTTCTGTCGATGGCGAGCGTGTTGATAAACATCGAGAACAGTTCGCCCTGCGAGCTTATCCTTAGCTTGGAGTAAATATTGCGGCGATGAATGCGGACAGTGCCGGCCGCAATATCAAGAATTCGTCCGATCGCGTCCGCCGAATGGCCTTTGAGCGTGTATTCGATAACCTCTCGCTCGCGCGGTGTCAGAACGCCTTCGCCGAACTTGAGGAACGCCCGATCTAGGCGAAGCGAGCCGCTATCCTGATCGTCTGCATCATGGTTGCCTTCGAACCGGGCCGAGAGATTGGGCCAGTTCTTCTCTGTGGCGGCTTTGACAATCGGCAGAAACTGTTTGAGGTCGCGGTAATCCTTTGCCGAAAAAGCCTTGGTCGCCCGCATCATCGAAACGACGATCGATACTCCGTCGTCGAGGTTGACGAAAAAGCCGATCTCCTCGGCAAGACCGGTCTGGACATAATAGTTGCGGAAATACTCGCCCTGATAAAACCGGTCGGGCGCGATATCTTTGAGCCTGTAGAGCCCTGAGGGGAGGGGCTTGGTACAGGCAAGGAAGAAGGGATCGAGGAGATAAGGGCCCTCTTGATAGTTCTCGACAAAGGTCTGGCGCTTGCCGCTGGGGAAGGTGTCAAACAGATCGAGCGGGCGGGCATTGCCGTAATATCCAAAGACAACACAGTAATCGAACGGGCAGACCAGCTGGAGAGTGTCTGTCAGAGACTTGCAGAACTGTTCAGTGCCAATCGAGGAAACGACGTCGCCGGTGGCTTCAAATAAATTCTTCATAAACAAAGACTACCGCACAAAGAGTATTACAAAAGGGATATATACAGCAACTTGGTTGGTTTCTAAAGTTTTTTCAAACAGGTGGTATACCGCTGCCTGACTCTAAAGACCCGGTGATATGACGAACGAGGCAAAAGGGCGTCCCGACAGCGGCGCAAGTCCGAAGGCAATCGCGGAACTTCGCGGTGTTTCAAAGCGTTATGGCGAAGTGCTCGCGGCGGATGGCCTTGATCTGACGATCCGCGAAGGCGAGTTCCTGTCGTTCCTCGGCCCCTCGGGCTGCGGCAAGACAACGGCGCTCAGGATGCTTGCGGGCTTCGAATCGCCAACCTCTGGGGATGTCCTTCTCGATGGCGAGGTGGTCAATACCCTTGAGGCGCATCGCCGCCCCGTGAACATGGTGTTCCAGCACTACGCGCTTTTCCCGCATCTGACGGTCGAGCAGAATATCGGCTACGGCCTCAAACAGCAGCGCCCGCGCCTGCCGAAGGCGGAGATCGCCGAGAAGGTCGGCAAGGCGCTCGATCTCGTGCGGCTGAGCGGTTACCAGAGCCGCCGCATCTGGGAGATGTCGGGCGGTCAGCAACAGCGCGTGGCGCTGGCGCGTGCTATTGTCAACGAACCCAAGATGCTTCTCCTCGACGAGCCTCTCGCCGCGCTCGACCGCAAGCTGCGCAAGGAGATGCAGATCGAGCTGCAGAACATCCAGCGCACGCTTGGCATCACCTTCATCCTCGTGACCCACGATCAGGAAGAAGCGCTGTCGATGAGCGACCGGATCTGCGTCATGCGCGGTGGGCGGATCGTTCAGATCGGCTCGCCGCAAGAGCTCTATGACCGGCCGAAGAACCGCTATGTCGCGGGCTTTGTCGGCTCGACCAATTTCTTTGACGGCACTGTTGCGGATCAGGACAGCGGTCTTCTGGTGGTTGATCTTTCGGGCGGACACAGCCTTAGAGGGGCGCCCATCGGCGATCTGAGCAAAGGTCAGGCCGTCAGTCTTTCGGTCCGGCCCGAACAAGTCCGCCTCGCCCGTGAAGGCGAGGGGTTCGAGGTGACGGTCCTGAACCGGATTTTCCTTGGCGAGCACACCGAATATCTCGTCAAACACCCTGCGTTGGGCGAGTTTCTTGTCCTCGCGCCGCGTCAATCTGAACTGAACGACGGTCCATACGCGGTCGGCGACACTCTACGGGCATCCTGGGATGCCGCCACTGCGCTCGTTCTGGACCGAAACTGAATAACAAGACGACAACTGGGAGCCTGAAAATGACCAAACAACCTGACTACATCTCAAAGCAGAAGTTTATGGCCGAGCTCTATCGCTACAAGCGTGGCTCGGTGACCCGCCGGCACTTTCTCAACG
>JAHEBR010000330.1 GCA_024642185.1 Marivivens sp.
GCCGTCAGCCCACGGTGCGACGACGATGGCGGATGCGACAGGGTCGTGCCCACATCGCCCAAGGTCGGCGCGAAGGCGATCTCGGGGGCGGCGTTGGTGAAAGCATTGGCCGCCGCCCTGCCCCCTTTGAGGATGAACGACATCATATTGCCGCCGCGCCCGCCCAAAAGGCCCATGGCGCGGTTGTGGTCGGGGTGATCGGGGCGCGTGGGATAGAGCACGCGCTCGACCGCCGGGTGCCCCGCCAGCGCCTCGGCCAGAGCCGCCGCGTTGCGTTCGGCCTTGTCGAGGCGCAGGTCGAAGGTGTGCAGGCCGCGCTCGGCCAGCCAGCAATCAAAGGGGCTCGGGGTCAGGCCCCATGTCACGTTGGCGTCGTTGATCGCCGTCATCAGCGCCGGATCGCGCGCCACGGCATAGCCGAGGGTCGCGTCGGAATGGCCGGCCATCAGCTTGGTCACCGAATGGATGATGATATCGGCGCCATGCTCGAAGGGGCGATAGAGGCGCGGTGTGGTGAAGGTGTTGTCCACCACCAGAAGCGCGCCGGTTTCTTTCGCGAGTTGGGCGATGCCCTCCATGTCGGCCACGCGGATCGTCGGGTTCGAGATCACCTCGACAAGGATCATCCGCGTATTGGGCCGCATCGCCGCCCGCATCGCCGCCACATCGGTCGGATCGGCAAGGCTCGTCTCGATGCCAAGGCGCGGCAGGTCTTGGGTCATCAGCCGCAGGGTGCGGCCGTAGAGCTGATCGCCGCCAAGGACGTGATCACCCGCCTTCAGGACGCCGAGGAACACCGCCGAAATTGCGCTCATCCCCGAGCCGGTGATGATCCCGCCCTGCGTGCCTTCGAGATAGTCGATCTTCGAGGCCAGAACCGAGGCGTTCGGATGCCCCTCGCGGGCATAGCTGAAGCCGGTTTTCTGGGTATAGATCCCATCGAGCGCGTCAGGGTCTTCGGAGGTATAGACCACCGACGGCTGAAGCGGTGTGACGAGGGGCTGCGAGGCGCTTTCAGGCCAGCCCGTGCGGCGCACGAGGCTCTTGGGTGTCTTCATCTCAGATCTCTTTAAGGCCCGCGCGGAACCGGCGGGCATTGCGTTGATAGCCCTGCGCCGAGGCGCGCAAGCTTTCGATCCGCGCCTCGTCAAGCTCGCGCACGACCTTGCCGGGCACCCCCATCACCAGAGATCCGTCGGGGATCACCTTGCCTTCGGGAATGAGCGCCCCCGCCCCGATCAGGCAGTTCTTGCCGATCACCGCGCCGTTGAGGATCGTCGCGCCCATGCCAATGAGGGTGTTGTCGCCAATGGTGCACCCGTGGATCATCGCCTTGTGGCCGATGGTGCAGCCTGCGCCGATGGTGACGGGAAAGCCCATGTCGGTGTGGATCACACAGTTTTCCTGAATGTTGCTCCCCTCGCCCACCACGATCGGTTCGTTGTCTCCGCGCAGGGTGCTGCAGAACCAGACCGAGCTGTCGGCCATCAACGTAATCTTGCCGATGATATTGGCGTCATGCGCCACCCAGGCGTCCGGGTCGATCGACGGCGCGTGGCCTTCAAAGGAAAAGATCATGATTTGCCCCCGTATTCCTTGTTAAGCCCGCGCACAAAATCATTGAGCCACGGCTGGCGGGTGCGGCGCTGGCGCTCGGCACTCAGGATCGCGCGGAGTTTCTCTTCGCAGGTATCGGGATCATCATTGACCAGAACGTAATCATATTCGGCCCAATGGCTGATCTCGGCGAGGCTTTTTGACATCCGCCCCGCGATCACCTCGTCGCTGTCCTGCCCGCGCGAGCGCAGGCGGCGTTCAAGCTCGGCCATCGACGGCGGCAGGATGAAGATCGAGACCACATCCTCGCCCATCGCCTGTTTGATCTGCTGGCCACCCTGCCAATCAATGTCGAAAAGCGTATCGACGCCGCTTTCCATATTGGCAACGACCGGCCCCTTGGGGCTGCCATAGAAATTGCCGAAAACCTCGGCGTGTTCGAGCATCTCGCCGGTGGCGACCATCTGCTCAAAAGCCTCGCGCGAGCGGAAATAGTATTCGCGGCCGTCCTCTTCGCCGGGGCGCGGGGCGCGGGTCGTGGCGGAGACGGAAAAGCGGAATGTGGGATCCCAGAGGCGCAGGCGTTTGGTCATCGTCGATTTCCCCGCACCCGAGGGGGAAGACAGGATGATGAGAAGGCCGCGGCGCTGCATGGGTTACTCCACGTTCTGGATCTGCTCGCGCATCTGGTCGATCACCGCCTTGAGGTCAAGCCCGATGGCGGTCAGGGGGGCTGCCTGCGATTTGGAACAGAGCGTGTTGGC
>JAHEBR010000331.1 GCA_024642185.1 Marivivens sp.
CGCGCCGCGCATCTCTTTTCCAAACACCGCTTCCTTGCCGCGCAAATGGACGCCTATCTCGAAGGCGGCCTCTGGACCGACCTCGCCCGCGCCGCCAACGCCGCGACGGGGCGGCTTGTGGCGGGCCTGCAAGGCCGCAACGATATCCGTTTCGCCTTCGAGCCGCAGGCCAACATCATCTTTTTCGAAGCCCCCCGCGCGCTGCACCAGCGCCTCTTGGGCGCGGGCGCGGTCTATTACGTCGAAGACGGCGATGTGGAAAGCGGCGATCCCGCCGGCATCCTCACCGGCCGCCTCGTCTGCGACTGGTCGATGACGAATGAGGCTATTAACCGGTTCCTGTCTCTGCTGGCGGGCTAGGCGGGCGGCGGCCGACGTAGATCAGCCGCAGGATGGAGTAGACCCCAAGAATGCCTGCGGCGATCTTCCAGCCGGTGTCGATGCCGTAGGTCTTGACGACGATCGCAAGCAGCAGAACCGCAACGGCCGCCCCGCCTCGCATCATCAGGCTCGACAGGCTGTGGACCGACGACCGGTATCTGTCGGGCGTTGCGCGGTTCATCACAGTCGACTCCGCCGGGCCTGCCATTGTCGTAACCAGCATCAGACCCAGATACGCGGCGACGAAGGCCCAAAAGCCCGTTTGGAACGACAGAAGCCAGAGCGCGGCCGCGATGATGACGGGAAGAACGAGAAGCTGGGTGCGAGGCGAGATGCCCGTCACCTGTGCAAAGGCACCAATAAGGAGAGGCCCAAGGATCGCCATGGCGAAATAGCCCGCCGTGATCCAGCCGAAGCGGTCGTAGGCCATCGAGTTGTCGATCTCGATAAGGCGCGGCTGCCAATAGCCCTCGACCATCGCCAGCCCGACCCCGATCATCGCCCCGAGGATGAGGATATCGCGCACATCGAAAGTCCTGATCGCAAATGAGATAGCAGCCCGCATCCGTCCGGCAGGATGGCTTTCCTCTTCGTCAACCTCGGTCAGGCTCTCGCCTTCGTGGTAGAGATACGGTGATAGCGCCAGATGAACGATCGCCATCCCCGCCATAAAGACCGCGTTCCAAGTCGTCGGCGCGTGACGCGGTAAATCTGAGGTCAGCTCAGGCAGATACCCGCCAAGGATGGCACCACCCGTAATGCCAGCCGCCATAGCCGCCTGAAATCCGCCAAGATACTGCTGGAGGCGCTCCTCGTGGCCTTCGGCCTTCACGCGTTCAACCGCCCAGGCATCGATCGTGCCGCTTGCTGACGCGGTCGACAAAGCGAGGACAGAGGCACCGGCGATCAGGCCCCAGAAATTCGGCGCCAAGACAAGGATCGCGCCGGCAATCGCTTGCAAGACGAGGGCGATACGGAAAAACGGAATGCGACCACGCGTGTCGGCCAAAACTCCCAGAGGCACCTCGGCAACAGCGACGATGACTGCGAAGAGCCCGATGATCAGGCCAATCTGCCAGACTTCGGCGCCATGCTCGCCCATGAACACGCCTTGCACGGCAAGAAACGTCCCGAGGCCGAGACCGGCCAGAAGATTGTGCAACGTTAGCCGCAGTCGAAAGGACATTGGCGCTCCTCTCCCCGTGCGGTTCAGATAGCCCCCGCCAGCACCAGATCAAGATCGTCGAGCCTATCCTGACCCCAGAAGCGCTCATCTTGGTCGGTGATATAGAACGGCGCGCCAAAAACGCCGCGGGCGATGGCTTCTTCGAGGTTCGCCTCATAGGTATCGGCGGCGGTGAAAAGGCCCTTGTCGGCGACGCCCGCGTCAAAGCCTGCATCCACAAGGCAAGTGCGGATCACCTCGTCTTGCGAGATATCCTTCTCTTCGGCCCAAGTGGCCCGCAGGATCGAATGCACCAGCTTGCCCAGATCGCCGCCCCCGTCTTTCTGCGCGGCAATGATCGCATAGGCCGCAGGCGCGCCGTTCACCGGCCAGAAGGCAGGCTGGAGGTTGATCTTCATCCCCGCCTTCGCCGCCTGCCGCCGCAGCTCTTGCAGGCGATAGGCAAGGCGGTTGGGATGCCGGTCTTTCATCGGGGTGCCCCCGCTGCGGCCGAAAAGTGCGCCGATATCGAGGGGCTTGTAGGCGATGCTCGCGCCATGTTTGGCGGCGATTTCCTCAAGCCGGAGGCCGGCCAGATAGGTGAACGGCGAGACGGTCGAGAAGAAGTAGTCAATATGCGGCATTTCTGCACTCCAAATCCGGCTGAACGAGTTTCTCAAACGGTAGTGCTGTGCTAGGCGGTGTCAACGCTACGAATCGCGTAATTCAGATCTGCCAGTCTGGGGACAATACTCATGGCCACGATGACCGA
>JAHEBR010000332.1 GCA_024642185.1 Marivivens sp.
GCCCTTCACACGCGGCACCAGCTCGCTCATCACGCGGTCATATTGGGCCACTTCATATCGCGGATGCAGCGCCGAGAGCTTGACCGAGATGCCGGGGTTTTCGGCCACCGAGCCATGGGTGCAGTGGGCGGCGATAGCGGTGATCGCGCGCGAATAGGCCAGGTGATAGGTGCGGGCGTCGGCCTCGGTCCTGGCTGCTTCGCCGAGCATATCGTAGGAATAGGTATAGCCGCGCGCCTGCATCTTGGCGGCCCGCTCCATCGCGCCTGTGATATTCTCGCCCAAGACGAACTGGCGCCCCATCTCCTTCATTGCGCGCGCCACGGCCGTGCGGATCACCGGCTCGCCAAGGCGCTTGACCGCGCCCTTGAGCGCGCCTGTCAGGCCCGCGCGGCGATCATCGAGCACACGGCCCGTCAGCATCAATGCCCATGTCGAGGCATTGACCAGCGACGAGGCTGAGCGGCCAAGGTGTTTGCCCCAGTCCGAGGGCGCGATCTTGTCTTCAATGAGCGCGTCGATCGTGTCGTCATCGGGCACCCGCAAAAGCGCCTCGGCCAGACACATGAGCGCGATGCCCTCGTCGGTCGAGAGGCCGTATTCCGCGAGGAACACCTCCATCAGCCCCGGCTCGGACGAGGCCCGGATCTGCCGCACCAGATCGGCGCCTTTGGCGGCAATCCGCGCACGGTCGCCTCCGTTCAGAGCTGCCTTTTCAATCAGCTTCGGAAGGATCTCGTCTTCGGATATATAGATGGCCGAGTCGATCTGATCGCGCAGAGGGGCGGTGTGTGCAGCGGGCATATGTCTCTCCTAGGTGGATGGCCCATAATATCCAATTGTCAGAAAGCTTTTGGCCTGCTAATGCGCGGGACATGAGGTCTTTCGACCAAAGTATGGGGTAAATCGTGACCGAACGCCTTTCCGATCTGGACAGCTTCGACCGCAAGATTCTCGATGTCATGGCCGTAGACGGCCGCATCTCCGTCACCGAGCTTGCCCGCCGCATCGGCCTTTCCAAATCGCCCACACAGGCGCGGCTCAAGCGGCTGGAAGAGACGGGGATCATCCGCGGCTATCGTGCGCTCTTCGATCCGATCCGCCTTGGGCGCGACCATGTGGCCTTTGTCGAGGTGCGGCTCTCCGACACGCGCGAAACTGCGCTCGCCGCCTTTAACGCCGCCGTTCTGCGGATCCCCGAGGTCGAACAGTGCCACCTGATCGCCGGTTCCTTCGACTATCTCCTCAAGGTCCGCACCTCGAGCATGTCGGACTATAGGCTCGTTCTGGCCGAAAAGGTCTCGACCCTGCCGCACCTGTCGAGCACCTCGACCTATGTGGCGATGCAGGCGGTCAAGGAAGAGGGCGTCGGCCCGGTGGCCTAAGCCCGCTTGCCCCGCCTCGGCCCGCCCCTTAGGAAGGGGCAAGGCCCGCGTGGTGGAATGGTAGACATCGGAGACTTAAAATCTCTTGGCCGAAAGGCCGTGCCGGTTCGAGTCCGGCCGCGGGTACCACCTTTGCAGATCGAACAGGGCGCAGATGGGCAAGAAATCCAGACTCAAATCGGGTGATGTCAAAAGCGGGCTGAAGGCGATCGGCCTTGAGTTTACCAAGCCTGAGCGCAAGCAAATGGCCGCGGCGCTGGAAGAACAGATCACCGCGGCCAAGGCGCTGCGGAAGGTCAGCTTCCCAAACGATCTGCCCCCCGCCCAGCGGTTCGATCCGCGCCTGCCGGGGTTTGTCATGCCCAAGGTGAAAGACAGCGTGATCCTGCCCAAGGGCAAGGCCAAGCTGCCCAAGGACGAGGCCGATATCGCCTTTGCGCCCCTGCCGCATCTGGCGCAGTGGATCGCCAGCGGCCAAATCACCAGCCGCCGCCTGACCGAGATCTACCTCGCCCGGATCGAGCGCCTCGCGCCCGATCTCTTCTGCTTCGCCACCGTCATGGCCGAAGCGGCGCTGGCCGAGGCCGACGCCCGCGACGCCGAGACGGCCAAGGGCCAAAGCCGCGGGCCGCTGCACGGGCTGCCCTATGGTCTGAAAGACCTGTTCGACACCCAAGGCGTCACAACCGGCTGGGGTGCGGAGCCCTATGCGGGGCGTGTGCCCGAGAGCGACGCCAGCATCGTCACCCGCCTGCGCGCGGCAGGGGCTGTGCTGATCGGCAAGACCTCGGTCGGGGCGCTCGCCTACGGCGACAAGTGGTATGGCGGGGTTTGCCGCAATCCGTGGAACCCATCCGAGGGCTCGAGCGGATCGTCAGCGGGCTCGGCTTCGGCGGTGGCGGCGGGGCTTT
>JAHEBR010000083.1 GCA_024642185.1 Marivivens sp.
CGAAAAGATCAAAGCACTCATCCAGCGCACGATCCGGCTCGGCATCGGGCTTGTCGACCTTGTTCAGGACGACGATCGGTTTGAGGCCCAAGGCCAGCGCCTTGGAGGTCACGAACTTGGTCTGCGGCATCGGGCCTTCGGCGGCATCGACCAGAAGGCAGACGCCGTCGACCATGCTCAGGATCCGCTCCACCTCGCCGCCGAAATCGGCGTGGCCGGGGGTGTCGACGATGTTGATGCGCGTGCCTTTCCACTCGACCGAGGTCGCCTTGGCGAGAATCGTGATGCCGCGCTCGCGCTCGATGTCGTTGGAATCCATCGCCCGTTCGGCCACGGCCTGGTTTTCACGGAACGCGCCCGACTGCTTGAGAAGCTCGTCCACCAGCGTGGTCTTGCCGTGGTCGACGTGCGCGATGATCGCGATGTTGCGGATATCCATGAAACTGCCCTTTTGCGCGGAGTTGCGGCCCCATATCGCGCCTCAGGCGCAATGGCCAGCCCTCACGAAAAAACGGAGACAATACTACGTGAAGTCGGCAAAGGCGCTCAGGAACGGAAAGCGCGCGTCAACATCGCCATCCTCCGGCCAATTCAAGATTTCCATCCATTTTTCACTGACAGTGACGCGAGAGTCATTGTGGGGATGTAGACTGCGGACAAACATGGCCTTGCTTGTGTCTACGGTCGCTCCGAAACGACGGGGCGCGTTCCTGTGATCTATCGCCAAGATGTTCTTTTCCTGGGGGCGCGCGAGGATCGTCAGTCCAAGGTTAATGAATCGATAGCGATGCAAATAGAGGGCTGGTCTCTCGCTCCCGCTGAAGACGAAACCATAGCCCACGGACCAGGAAAAGAAATGCGGGAGGTTGCACTCATCGGTCTTGAAGTAGGCGTCGACCTGGGCAGACATGTCATCCATGAAATCGCAGGCCAGACCATCATCGTCGTCAAGGACCACTTGAGCCACAGGCGAGCTTCCGTATCTCTCTTCCAAAAAAAGTTGTAGATATCGGCGGGCTTGCCCCGGGCGGCGATAATCGATTGTGAAACCATCCGGGCCATATGAGGTTAGGCAAATTTCCTCTAATTCCTTTTTGGCCCAATCGGGCAGGCTTTGGCTCGTCAAAATATAGTGGTGAAAGGCTTTGTTTTTTTGCGCCGCCAATGACGCGACCGCAATCGAACGAAACAGGCCGAGCCGATCGCCAAGCCTATCGGGGTCGAAAAGGGTTTTCGCTTGATCTTCGGCCGGAATCTTCCAGCCTGAACTTCCCAGATAGGAAAAGCGGGTAACGACAACCACAGGGACAGTATCGTGTGTCTTCGTTGTTTCAGTCACCGGGGCCCCAAAAATTGAATTTTCTGGCGATAGAATAGCTTCAGCGAACCTGACCGCCAAGCGATGATCTACATTGCGATATACCGGTCCCGCCTATGGTTTACCGCAATCACAAGATTGATCACGACCGCCCCAAGCGCAGATATGGCGACTGTCTTGGCGTCGCGCACGGTGAGGGCGAGGGCGAAGAGGCACAGGTCGAATATCAGCTGGGTCCAGCCGGCGCGAAAGCCGGTCTTGTCTTGCAGGTAAAGCGCGACGATGCCGATCCCGCCGAGGCTCGCGCCGTGGCGGAAGAGGGCGAGAAGGGCAGAACCGGTGATCGCGCCGAAAAGGATCGCGCCGATGATCGGATCGAGCTGGTCGAAACGGATATAGGCGGGCAGGGTCTGGGCAAGGCCCGACAGGATCGCCACCGCGACGAAGGTCTTAAGGACGAAAGCCTTGCCCATACGGCGATAGCCGAGCCAGTAGAACGGCAGGTTCACCACAAAGAACACCGCGCCAAAGCTCCAGCCGGTCATATAGGAGATGAGGATCGCAAGGCCTGCGGTCTGGCCGGTGACTAGGCCCAAGTGGGTCAGGATCACGATTCCGACGGCGGCCATGCCCGAGCCGTAGAGGATGCCTTGGGTATCCTCGATCAGGGAATGCTGTTTGGGATCGGTCATGTCTGGCCCGGTGAGAGAGGCCGCGTCGGTGACGCGACCTTTTTCGTTTACATCGCTTTATTCAGGTAGTCGTCGACCTTTTCAAGGAACCCCATGGTGGTCAGCCATTTCTGATCGGGTCCGACAAGAAGGGCCAAATCCTTGGTCATGTGGCCGTCTTCGACCGCCTGCACCGTCACGCGCTCAAGCGTGGTGGCAAAGCTCTTGAGCGCCTCGTTGCCATCAAGCTTGGCGCGGTGCTTGAGGCCGCCGGTCCAGGCATAGATCGAGGCGATCGAGTTGGTGGAGGTCTGCTTGCCGGCCTGATGCTGGCGGTAGTGGCGGGTCACGGTGCCGTGGGCGGCCTCGGCCTCGACAGTCTTGCCATCGGGGGTCATCAGGATCGAGGTCATCAGACCGAGCGAGCCGAAGCCCTGCGCCACGGTGTCGGACTGCACATCGCCGTCATAGTTCTTGCAGGCCCAGACATAGCCGCCGGACCACTTGAGCGCCGAGGCAACCATGTCGTCGATCAGGCGGTGTTCGTAGTGGATGCCTGCGGCCTTGAACTGTTCTTCAAACTCCTCCTCATAGACCTTCTGGAACAGGTCTTTGAAGCGGCCGTCATAGGCTTTGAGGATGGTATTCTTGGTCGAGAGGTAGACAGGCCAGCCTTTGAGGAGGCCATAGTTCATCGACGAGCGGGCGAAATCGATGATCGACTCGTCGAGATTGTACATCGCCATGGTTACACCGGCGCCGGGGGCTTCGAAAACATCGCGCTCGATCACTGTGCCGTCTTCTCCGACAAACTTGATGGTGAGCTTTCCCTTGCCTGGGAAATGAAAGTCGGTGGCGCGATATTGGTCGCCAAAGGCGTGGCGACCAACAACGATCGGCCGCGTCCAGCCGGGAACAAGGCGGGGGACGTTCTTGCAGATTATCGGCTCGCGGAAGATCACGCCGCCAAGGATGTTGCGGATGGTGCCGTTGGGCGAGCGCCACATCTTCTTGAGACCAAACTCTTCCACGCGGGCCTCATCGGGGGTGATGGTCGCACATTTCACGCCAACGCCGTATTTCTTGATCGCGTTGGCGGCATCGACGGTGATCTGGTCGTTGGTGCGGTCGCGTTCCTCGATGCCGAGGTCATAGTATTTCAGGTCGATGTCGAGATAGGGCAGGATCAGCTTCTTCTTGATGAAGTCCCAGATGATGCGGGTCATCTCGTCGCCGTCGAGTTCGACGACGGGGTTGGCTACCTTGATCCTGGACATGGGCGCTCCTTTACGGGGGTCTGACTCGTTTGAGCGGCACATAGCCTATAATGGTTAAGGAGAACAGACGGTATGCGACTGTATACTGTATTTTGACGCAGGTCGGGGTGGCCGGGCGTTGCCGCCCGGCCGGGAGGCATGGCTAGTGACCGCTATGATCCGGCATGGCGACGGTAATCGCCGGAGCGGGACGGGCCAGTTTCGCGGTCGGATCAGCCGGGTTCGGCAGTTCAGACCACGAGACCTCACCGTCAGCACAGGTCTGTGTCACGATGAAGTAGAGGGGCGTTCCCGGAGCCAGATCCGGATCAACCGTGCCACGGAAAATGAACTGGTCGAAAAAGTTGTCGGGCAGGTTGCCAGTGTAGGTCAGCCCGACGACACCCGAAGTGACTTCTTTGCCGTGGTTCACATAGGTCTTGGCATAAGCGCCTTCGGTCAGGGTGATGTCCCAACCGGCCTTCAGCATCGGTTTGACAGAGAAGAAACCTTCGGGAATCTGGATGTTGACCGTCTGGGTCGCCTGACCGTCGCAGCCATGCGGGACGGTGAGGATCGCCTTGAAGGTCGCGCCGGCGGCGGCCTCTTTGTTTTCAAAGGAAGCGTGGGCCGAAGCGATGGTTGCGGGAAGGATTGCGGACAGCGCCACGGCTGCCGCGAGTTTGCGGATGTTCATGTGTATCTCCATTTGAATCTGATTTGGGTGCCTGACTGGGCAGGCGCTTTGGGTCAGATCAGGGCAGGAGGGGCCGTTGATGGTGGGCGGAGCCAACGGGGGGATCGTTGGGTGGGGCCTGCCAGCGCAATCGAGTCGCCTTGGTAGGAGCAGGTGGATTCGACCTGCGCGGCAACAACTTGCGGCAAGTCGGCGCTGAAGGCGATCTGGCAATAGTCGCAGTGGACATGGTCTTCGCTGTCACTGCCTTCGGCGCAGAGGTCGAAGCCCGAGAGCGCCAGATCTGCAGCGGTCGCCGCGCGTATGTGGTCGGCGGCCATCGAGCCGGCTTCGATGGCACCCACCAGCAGGGCGAGGCTCGCAAGCAGTGCAAGAAGACGCAGATAAGATCGCTTCGCGGTCATCGGGCCGGTGTCATTATGGTGCCGACAAAGACGCAGAGGCGGTGCAGATTGTCCAGACGGACCGGAGCGGTCAAAGGTCGCGGGCAGCGAACCAGCTGTCGATCCGCGCCTTGAGCGCCTCCCAGACGGCCGGCGCACCGCGGCGGACCTTGCCGGCCACGCGAGCCTCAAGCTGGGCCGCGGTCACGTTGTAGTCGATCCAGCTGCCGCCGCCGGTCTCGAGGTTGGAGATCACCGGCTGCACACGGTCGATGGATTTGGCGAATATTGCATCATTGCTCTCGGCGGTTTCGAACTCGTCCCAGAGGCTGCGGAACTCATCGCGCTGATCGGGCGGAAGCAGGCCGAAGATGCGCTCGGCGGCGGCGATTTCCTTGGCTTCCTGCTCGGCCGGGTCGTGATCGCCGTGGATTGGGGCGTCGCCTGCGTCGATCTCGACGATGTCGTGCAGGAGCAGCATCTTCAGAACCCGGTCGATCCGGATCGGCCGATTGGCGTGCTCGGCCAGCACCAGCGCGTAGAGCATGATGTGCCAGCTGTGCTCGGCCGAGTTCTCGGGGCGGGTGTTGCTCAGGATCGGGGTGGCGCGGAGCTGGTCCTTGAGCTTGTCGGCCTCGTTCAGGAAGGCGATCTGGGCGTCGATCCGCGAACCGGCGGCCATCAGTGGCCGCCTGCGTTGTCTTCGGTCGGATTGAGGATCGGACCGGTTCCGATTTCCTTCTTCGGGCCGACCGAACCTTTCTTGATGCGTTCTTTCAGGAAGGCGCGGGCGCGCTTTTCCGACAGGCGGACCCGGACAGCCGTCATGAAGGCTTCCTGTGTGGTGGTCGAGGAAGCGCCGATGACCTTGGAGACTTCGGCGATCAAACTGTCATCGCCGAGCTTTTCCGCGACGGCGATCGTGTCGCGGGCGAGCGCATCGGCGAGGTCCTCGGTGATCCCCATGGCCTACCTCGATGTCTCGGTTAGCCTGCGGCGGACGTAGCCCTGAACGCTATCGACCATCGTGTCCATGTGCGGATCTTCGAAGAAGTGGCCGGCGCCTTCGACGACCTCATGGGTAATGGTGATGCCCTTCTGCTCGTGCAGTTTCTTCACAAGGCCCACGGTATCGGCGGGCGGCGCCACGCGGTCGGCCGCGCCGTTGATGATGAGGCCAGAAGAGGGGCAGGGGGCAAGGAAGGAGAAATCATACATATTCGCGGGCGGCGCGACCGAGATAAACCCGGTGATCTCGGGGCGGCGCATCAGGAGTTGCATCCCGATCCAGGCGCCGAAGGAGAAGCCCGCGACCCAGCAATGTTTGGCATTGGGGTTCATCGACTGGAGATAGTCGAGCGCCGAGGCGGCATCCGACAACTCGCCGATGCCCTGATCGTATTCGCCCTGGCTGCGGCCCACGCCGCGGAAGTTGAACCGCAGGACGGTGAAGCCCAGATTGTGGAAGGCGTAGTGCAGGTTGTAGACCACGCGATTGTTCATCGTGCCGCCAAACTGCGGATGCGGGTGCAGGATGATGGCGATCGGCGCGTCGCGGTGCTTTTGCGGATGGTAGCGGCCTTCGAGTCGGCCTTCGGGGCCGGCGAAAATGACTTCGGGCATATTTATCCCTGTGTGTTGCGGCCCGGAATTCTTGACGAAAACTCTCAGGCACCTTAGAAGGATTCTAATTTCCGCACCTGAGTGGCGCGGACTGCTTCGGCAGGAGTTAATCAGGCCTCGGCGGCGCGTCAATGGAGATGCGCCGATTTCGGGGGTTTAGTGGGAAACTTGGGGGTTTCGGGCATGAAACTGAGCACGAAGGGCCGTTATGCGATGGTTGCGCTGACCGATCTGGCGTTGCAGCCGGCGGGCTCGCTTGTGACCCTCAATGAAATCTCAAAGCGGCAAGACATTTCTCTCCCCTATCTCGAGCAGCTTTTCGTCAAGCTCCGGCGGGCGGAATTGGTGGAAAGCGCCCGCGGGCCGGGTGGCGGCTACAAGCTGGCGCGTCCGGCGTCGGAGATTCGGGTTTCGGACATTCTCGAGGCTGTCGACGAGACGGTGAGCGCCATGCACAAGGGCGCGGGCGCGAGCGGCGGCCTGTCAGGGAGCCGGGCGCAATCGCTGACCAACCGGCTTTGGGAAGGGCTTTCGGCCCATGTCTATGTCTATCTGCACCAGTCGCGGCTGTCGGATATCGTTGGCAACGGGCTTGCGCCCTGTCCGGCGGTGCCGGCGCTCTTTGAGGTGGTCGACGAGTGATCGGGGCCTTGCATAAGGGGGGGCTCTGCCCCCGTCCGCGATGCGGACTCCCCCGGAGTATTTCGGGCCAAAAGAGGAGTAGTCTCTGATGGCGCGGGTCTATCTGGATCACAATGCGACGACGCCCCTGCGGGATGAGGCACGGGCGGCGATGATTGCGGCGATGGATATTTGTGGCAATCCGTCTTCGGTCCACTCGGAGGGACGGGCCGCGAAGGCTGTGATCGAGCGGGCGCGGGCGCAGGTATCCGAGGCTTTGGGGGCATCCGGGGCGGATGTTATCTTTACTTCCGGGGCAACCGAGGCTGCGGCTTTGGCGCTGGCGGGGCGAGGCCTGAAGGGTGCGGGCATCGAGCATGATGCGGTGCGGGCGTGGGTTGACGAGAGCCTGCCGGTTTCTTCGGATGGCGCGGTGACGGTAGCCAATCCTGCGGGATCGACGTTGCAGTTGGCCAATTCCGAGACGGGGGTGGTTCAGGTGCTCCCCGAAGGGTTGGCGGTGTCGGACATCACGCAAGGTTTTGGCAAGTTGCCGTTTGCCTATGGCTGGTCGGGTGTGGGGATGGTGTTCCTCTCGGCGCACAAGATCGGCGGGCCGAAGGGAGTTGGCGCTTTGATCGTTCCTAAAGGCACTGAGCTCGCCGCGCAGATCAAAGGCGGCGGGCAGGAGATGGGGCGCCGGTCGGGGACCGAGAATGTGATCGGCATTGCCGGTTTTGGCGCAGCGGCCGAGGCGGCGCAGGCCGATCTGGCGGCGGGGCGCTGGGACGAGGTTGCCGCACTTCGGGATGAGTTGGAGGCCGTTCTTCTGGATGGCGCGGAGGGGATAACCGTGGTCGGACGGGGGGCGAAGCGCCTGCCGAACACCTCGATGATCGTCGCACCCGGCTGGAAGGGCGAGACGCAGGTTATGGCGATGGACCTCGCGGGCTTTGCCGTCTCGGCGGGCTCGGCCTGTTCGAGTGGCAAGGTCAAGGCAAGCCGGGTTTTGACCGCCATGGGATTTGACGACGAGGCGGCGGCCTCGGCGCTGCGGGTGTCTTTGGACACCCATACGCGGCGTGATGACGTATTGGCCTTTGCGAAGGCTTGGGCAGACACATACCGCAAGAAGCGCAGCCGCGCTGCGTGAGAGGAAACACGATGAGCATCGAAGAGCAGACACAGGTGAAAGAGGGCGTCGATCAGGACACGGTCGATGCCGTGCAGCGCCTGTCGGGCAAGTACAAATACGGTTGGGAGACCGAGATCGAGATGGAATACGCCCCCAAGGGCGTGGGCCCCGATATCGTCCGCCTGATCAGCTCGAAGAACGAAGAGCCCGAATGGATGACCGAATGGCGCTTGTCTGCCTTTGCCCGTTGGGAGCAGATGGAAGAGCCGGACTGGGCGATGGTCAACTATCCCGAGATCGACTTTCAGGACCAGTATTACTATGCCCGCCCCAAGAGCATGATCGAGAAGCCGAAAAGTCTTGAGGAGGTCGATCCCAAGCTTCTGGCGACCTATGAGAAACTCGGTATTCCGCTGAAAGAGCAGATGATCCTCGCGGGGATCGAAGGGGCCGAGGATATGCCAGCCGAGGGCCGCAAGGTGGCGGTTGATGCGGTGTTTGATAGCGTGTCGGTGGGGACGACCTTCCAGAAGGAGCTGAAGAAAGCCGGCGTCATCTTCTGCTCGATCTCGGAGGCGATCCGCGAGCATCCCGAGTTGGTGAAGAAATACCTCGGCTCCGTGGTGCCGGCCTCGGACAATTTCTATGC
>JAHEBR010000084.1 GCA_024642185.1 Marivivens sp.
CACGCGATCGAGGAAATCGCGGTCGTGGCTGACGAGCAGAACCGTGCCGTCGTAATCGTCGAGGATCTCCTGCAAGAGATCGAGGGTTTCGATATCGAGGTCGTTGGTCGGTTCGTCGAGGACCAGAAGGTTCGACTCCTTCGCCATGAGCCGCGCCAGCAGAAGCCGCGCCTTTTCGCCCCCCGACAGCGCCCGCACAGGCGCACGGGCCTGCGCCTCGTCGAAGAGGAAATCCTTGAGATAGCCGACAACGTGCCGCGGCTCGCCCCGCACCATGACCTGATCGGCCCGCCCGCCAACCCGCATTTCGGGATCGGAGGTGAGGTTTTCCCAAAGGCTCATCTCGGGATCAAGCTGCGCGCGGCTCTGGTCGAAGACGGCGATGGCGAGGTTGGTGCCGAGGGTGACGGTTCCGGCATCCGGTTGAACTTCGCCGGTCAACATCTTGATAAGTGTCGTCTTTCCAACGCCGTTCGGCCCGACGAAGGCGATCCTGTCGCGCCGCTGCACGGTGAGTGAGAAGTTGCGGACAATATCCTTGCCGCCATAGGCCTTGGAAATCCCCTTGGCCTCGACGACCTTCTTGCCCGACAAGGGTCCGCTTTCCAGCGACAGCGCCGCCGCACCCTGACGGCGGATCATCGCGGAGCGTTCGGCGCGCAGGTCTTGCAGCGCGCGAACGCGCCCCATGTTGCGCTTGCGGCGGGCCGAGATGCCCTCAACCGCCCAACGCCCCTCGGATTTGATCTTGCGCTCAAGTTTGTGCCGCGCGGTATCTTCCTCGTCCCAGGTCTTGTCGCGCCAGGCTTCGAAATCCTCAAAACCCCGCTCATGCCGGCGCACCATTCCCCTGTCGATCCAAAGCGTTGCGCGGGTCAGCTCACGCAGAAATGTCCGGTCGTGCGAGATCAGGACAAAGGCCGCCTTGGTGGTGCGGAGCGCGTCCTCAAGCCACTGAACGGCGGCGATATCGAGGTGGTTGGTCGGCTCGTCGAGAAGCATCAGCTCGGGCGCCTCGGCCATCAGCTTGGCCAGCGCAGCGCGCCGTCTTTCGCCGCCCGAGGCGGTCTCGACCGGGCGCTCGGGATCGAATCCCAGCCCCTCGGCGGCCACGTTCACACGGTAAGCCTCGCCCTCGGGCAGCCCGCTCGCCGCATAGTCCCCGAGCGTGGCAAAACCCGCCATATCGGGCTCTTGCTCCATATAGCCCACGGTCACACCGGGCGGCACCACGCGGTCGCCTTTGTCGGCCTCGACAAGCCCCGCCATGATCTTCATCAGCGTCGATTTGCCGGATCCGTTGCGGCCCACCAAGGCCACGCGATCGCCCTGCTGCACCACGAGCGACAACTCGGAAAACAGGGGATTGCCGCCGAAGGTCAGCGAGATGTCGGAAAGCTGGAGAAGGGGTGCGCGCGCCATGCGCCGGAGCTACTGCGCCCCATTCAAAACCGCAAGCCCCGCCGGCATGAGCGCGCGCAAGAGCCGTTTGCGGGCGGGCGGGATGCGGGCGATCTCGAGGCCGGTGAAAACGTGGAGCGTGCCGAGGCTGCGGTCTATTACCGCGTGATCCGACACCCAGCCACCCATCGCCAGATAACTACGCAGGAGCGGCGGCAGCTGGGAAAGCCCCTGCTTGGGATCCGTTTCGCCGGCCCTCTGTGCAAGGTCGACGGTTTCCTGCGCCCGACGACGTGGAAGCCAGCGCGCCGGAGCGAGGCTCTTTTGCTCCAAATGCCCGAAGGCAGAGCGATAGGGCGCGGGGCTGTTGCCCGCAAAGCTGGTGCAGCCGAAAAGAAGGCCCACTTTGCGTTCGTCTGCAATCTGCGTCAGCGCCGCCCAGGCCAGCCGCAGCACATCTGGATCCTTGACCACCGGATCGATGCAAAAGCGACTGAGCTCAGCAATCGGGCCCGCAAATGCTTCAAGGCGGGACAGATCATAGAATTGCGCGGAGTAGCTTTTGCTGATCTCGGCTGCGTCTTCGAGCAGCAAAAGCCGGAAACTCCCCACCAGCCGGCCAGTTCCGTGCTCACGAAAGAGCACATGATTGCAACGATCATCAAAAGGGTCGATTTCTCGGCCGTTCTCGCGAGGAGCGGAACCTACGGGCGGCGGAAAGCAACGATTGCGCAATGCCTGTGCCTCGGCAACCTCATCAGGCCTTGTCGCCAGACCCACGGTGTATCGGCCGGCCTCGATCATCCAGCAAACGCCTCTTTTTGTCCGCCCCGGTCCGACAAGGATCGGGACAGAAACCGAAAGACCCAGATGGCGTCAGTTGGAACCAATCAGGTTCGCAGCGTTGTAGTTGCCAATGGCTCCAAGAAGCTGGCGGATCAGTGTACTGTCGCGAACGTTGTCCTCGGTCACGCGACGCGACAGGATGACAACCTCACCGTCGTCAAGACCGTAGCGGACGACGTTGGTGACAACACCTTGGCCATTGAACGTGATCGCCACGACCTCTCGGCTGACCTCTTCGGGCGCAGCAGCGCCGAAATGTCGGAAGACCGAGGAGACATAGTAGATGCCACTCTCGTTGAGAACGCCTGTGATCGTCGGCGCACCGATCTTGGAAAGAACCGTCGCACGGGTATCAACGCCGACCTCTACTTGCGCCAGATCCTCTTCGATCGGGGCATAGCCGTGTTTGCGCATGACGGGCGCACAAGCTGCGACCAGGGCCACCAGAGCCACGAGCGCCAGATTGCGACGGATCGCACTTCGGGTCGATCTGCCCATAATCCGCATTGCTGCCCCCTTGCGTTGAATGGCCCTGCCTTTTAATCGGCTTACAGCATCGACGCCCCCAACATCAAGAATGGAAGCGCCCGTGACCAAAGCTCTGCCCAGTCAGATACTCCGTTTTGCCGATCTGCGAAACCGGCGCGACACAACCTTCGAGATTGCTCCCGACGCAGGCGGGCGTGACGCCGTGGCCGAGGCGCTGGGTATTCCCGGCGTCAAGAAGCTGCGGTTCGAGGGGAGGATCGCCCCGCTTGGCAAGAGCGACTGGAGCCTTGAAGCCCGCCTTGGCGCAACAGTTGTGCAGCAATGTGTCGTCACCCTCGCCCCAGTTACCACCCGGATCGACGAGGCGGTGCGCCGCAGCTACCTTTCAGAAATGCCGGACTTCGGCACCGGAGAGGTTGAAATGCCCGAGGACGACAGCGCCGAGCTTTTGCCCACCGAGATCGACCTCGGCGAGGTGATGATCGAAGCGCTCTCGCTTGCCCTGCCCCCGTTTCCGCGGGCGGATGGCGCAAGCCTTGGCGAAGCGGTTTATACCGAGCCCGGAGCGCGGCCAATGACGGATGACGAGGTCAAGCCCTTCGCCGGCCTCGCGGGCCTTCGCGATGCCCTTGAAAACAAAGACGAAGACAGCGATAAGTAGCCCTCAATGCAGCCTCCGAGAATCGGGGTTGCGCTGACGCGGAATCCCAGTATTTTCGCGGCCTCTTCCGGATCGAGGCTCGACATGCTGCGGCGGATCGCTTAAACGGCGCCGAGTCAGTTCTGGAATATGAAATCCGGGCCATGCCGCGAGGCGCCAGTGCCCCCCAATTCGAAGGTGTTGAGACATGGCCGTCCAACAGAACAAGGTTTCCAAGTCGCGTCGCAACATGCGCCGTGCCCACGACGCTCTCGTCGCGGCAAACCCCAATGAATGCACCAACTGCGGCGAGCTTAAGCGCCCGCACCATGTCTGCCCGTCCTGCGGAAGCTATGACGGACGTGACGTTGTCGCGACGGCTGCCGAGGTCGATCTGGACGAAGACGCGGCGTAAGCCGGGTCGTTCCGCATCGGTCATGACCCAAGCCGTTCAGGACGCATCCGCGACCGAGGCAAAAGCCAAGACCGTTGTGCTGTCCGTCGACGCCATGGGCGGAGACAAGGGGCCTGCAACCGTGGTTGCGGGCCTTGCGCGTTTTCTGGCCGATACGCCGGATGCAAAAGCGATCCTGCATGGCCCCGAGGCCGAGCTGGCCCCGCTCGTCACCAAGCGCCGTATCGGGGATCGGGTCACCATCCGCGATGCCCGCGACGTGGTGAAGATGACCGACAAGCCCTCGCAGGTTCTGCGTAGCGGCAAGGAAACCTCGATGTGGTCGACCATCGACGCGGTCAAGCAGGGCGAGGCCGATGTCGCGGTGAGCTGTGGCAATACGGGCGCGCTGATGGCGATGTCGATGCTGCAGCTGCGCCGCGCCGAGGGCGTCAAGCGCCCCGCAATCGCCTGCCTCTGGCCCTCGCGCAATCCTTCTGGCTTTAACGTCATGCTCGACGTGGGCGCCGATATCCGCGCCGAGGCGGACGATCTTCTCGCCTTTGCGATGATGGGCGCCTCTTACGCCCGCAACGGCCTCGGCCTGCCGACCCCGCGGGTTGGCCTCCTGAATGTCGGCACAGAAGAGCACAAGGGCCGCGCCGAATTGAAAGAGGCGCAGGATCTGATCGTCCGCGCCGCTCCCGCTGGCGCGTTTGATTATGTCGGCTTTGTCGAGGGCGGCGATCTGCCGTCTGACCGTGTGGACGTGATCGTGACCGATGGCTTCACTGGCAACATCGCGCTCAAGACCGGCGAAGGCACGGCGACCCTGATCTCGACGCTTCTCAAGGAAGCCTTCAACAAGACTTTCCTGTCGCGCATCGCAGCCCTTCTGGCAATGACCTCGCTCATGCGCCTGCGCCGCCGGATCGACCCGCGCCGTGTCAATGGCGGGGTGTTCCTCGGGTTGAACAAGACCGTCATCAAGAGCCATGGCTCGGCCGATGAAACCGGCGTCGCGGCGGCGCTGTCGCTCGCCTACAAGCTTGGCGCCTCGGGCCTTAGTGAACGTGTGGCGGCGCGGATTGCCTCGGCCGTCGTGCTGGCGCAGGATGGCCTGACAGAAGACGCGGAAAACCGCGCCAGAGCAAAGGAAGAAGATCCGCAATGACGCTACGAGCCGTCGTCCGGGGCGTCGGGCATTACCTGCCCGAGCGCGTCGTTCCCAACGCCGAGTTTGAGAAAACGCTCGACACGTCGAACGAATGGATCGTCTCGCGCTCGGGCATCGAGCGCCGCCATTTCGCCGCTGAAGGCCAGACGACCTCCGATCTCGCTGTCCGCGCCGCCAAGGCTGCGCTCGCTCACGCGGGGATGGAAGCGGATGACCTCGACGCGATTATCGTCGCCACCTCGACCGCCGATCTGACCTTCCCCTCCGCCGCGACCATGGTGCAAAGCGCCTTGGGCAATACCAGCGGCTTTGCCTTCGACGTTCAGGCCGTCTGTGCAGGCTTCGTCTATGCGCTGGCCAATGCCAATGCACTGATCGTCTCCGGTCAGGCCAAAACGGTCCTCGTGATCGGCGCCGAAACCTTCAGCCGCATCCTCGACTGGACCGACCGCGGCACCTGCGTCCTCTTTGGCGACGGCGCGGGCGCGCTGATCCTGTCGGCCGAGGACGGCACCGGCACCAATGCCGACCGCGGCATCCTTGCCACCGACCTCAATTCCGATGGCCGCTATCGCGACATCCTTTATGTCGATGGCGGGGTTTCGACGAATTCGACTGGCGTTCTGCGGATGGAAGGCAAGGAAGTCTTCCGCCACGCCGTTGAAAAGCTTGCCGAAACCGCCGACAAGGCGCTGTCGAAAGTGGGCCTGCACCACGAGGATATCGACTGGGTCGTGCCGCATCAGGCCAATATCCGCATCATTCAGGCGACCGCCAAGAAACTTGGCGTCAGTATGGACAAGGTGGTTGTCACGGTTCAAGACCACGGCAATACCTCGGCCGCCTCGATCCCGCTGGCGCTGTCGGTCGGCGTCCAGAACGGCCAGATCAAACGCGGCGATCTCGTGGTGACGGAAGCCATCGGCGGCGGCCTTGCCTGGGGCTCGGTCGTCTTGCGCTGGTAATCGCGCGCCAACTTAAATTGCGCCGGACAAGTCCCTGTTATTGACTCGGAATTTGCCACTGGCATAGGCTCACTGAAAACAATGGGGAGTCTCATGTCCGATAAGACCCTGACCCGCATGGACCTTGCGGAAGCCGTGCATGCCGAAGTGGGCCTTTCCCGCAACGACAGCGCCAATCTGGTCGAGACGGTTCTTGACCATGTATCCGATGCGCTTGTTGCCGGTGAAACGGTCAAAATCAGCTCGTTCGGAACCTTCTCGGTTCGCGACAAAGCCGCCCGCGTGGGCCGCAATCCCAAGACCGGCGAAGAGGTTCCGATCCACCCTCGCCGTGTCCTGACCTTCCGGCCTTCGCATCTGATGAAAGACCGCGTGGCGGCCGGCAACAAGAGCTAAGGGGCTGTAGGGATGGCAAAATCCCGCGACGCCTTCCGGACCATCAGCGAGGTTTCGGACTGGCTCGACACCCCTGCGCATGTCCTGCGATTCTGGGAAAGCAAGTTCAGCCAGATCAAGCCGATCAAGCGCGCCGGCGGGCGACGCTACTATCGCCCCGAAGACATGGAGCTTTTGGGCGGGATCAAGGCGCTGCTTCACGATCAGGGGATGACCATCAAGGGCGTGCAGAAGCTTCTGCGCGAGCAAGGGATCAAGCACGTCGCCGCGATGGGGCCGAGCCCTCTTGATGAGACAGACGACGAGGTGATTGATTCGCCCACGGCGATCGAGACCGAGGCCGCGCCGCAGATCGTGGTGTCGCAGGTCGAGGCGCCGCAGGTCGAGGCGCCCCCTGCCCCTGCCCCTGCCCCGAAGCCGCGTCTTGTTCCAATTATCCCCGCCGACCCCAAAGACAGCGACTTTGTCGGCGGCCCGCGCTTTGCAGCGCTGCTCGCGTCGGCCGATCCCGTCGCCCTGCGCCGCATCTCGCATCAGATCGCGCCGCTCGTGGCGCGGCTCGAAGCGCTGCGCGATCGCGCGGGCGCATCCTGACCATTCGCCACGCAGATTGGGCCTGTGAAATGCAGCTAGCGAATTATGCTGATTTCCGGCTTGCCCTCGCACCGAAAAACAGTATGAACGGGCGCAGTCGGGCTATAGCGCAGCCTGGTAGCGCGTCCGTCTGGGGGACGGAAGGTCGCAGGTTCAAGTCCTGCTAGCCCGACCATTAAACCGCCCGTCTCGCTCTTGCGGGGCGGGCGTTTTCATAACGGCCGAGGGAGGCACGAGATGACAGGGGTTCTGCCAAGCCAGAAGATCCGCGCGCTGATCGCGGGCGGCGCGATCCGGGCCGATATCCCCGTCACCCCCGCCCAGATTCAGCCCTCGAGCCTCGATCTGCGCCTTGGCACCATCGCCTACCGGGTGCGCGCCTCCTTCCTGACCGGCGGCGGGCGGACAGTTGACGAGCGGCTTGATGAATTCGAGATGCACCGGATCGACCTCTCCAAAGGGGCGGTTCTGGAAAAGGGCTGCGTCTATGTCGTGCCGCTGATGGAATCGCTCAAGCTGCCCGAGGGTGTGCAAGCGGTGGCCAATGCCAAATCCTCGACCGGGCGGCTCGATCTTCTGACCCGCACCATCACCGATGGCGGGGTCGAGTTCGACCGGATCGCACCCGGCTATGACGGCCCGCTTTACGCGGAAATTTGCCCACGCTCCTTCTCGGTCCTCGTGCGGCCCGGAATGCGCCTTAATCAAATCCGTTTCCGCGACGGCCATGCCGCTTTGTCCGACGACGACCTGCGCGCGCTGCACGGGGCCGCGCCGCTTGTCTCGGGCGAAGCGCTCATCGCCGATGGCCTCGGCTTCTCGGTCGATCTGGCGCCGGAGAAGGGCACGCTCGTCGGCTATCGCGCCAAGCCGCACACGGGCGTGATCGACCTCGATCTCATCGGCCATTACGCGCCTGAGGACTATTGGGAGCCGATCCATACCTCGGAAGGCCGGATCATCCTTGATCCCGGCGCATTTTATATCCTTGTGAGCCGCGAGGCGGTGACGATCCCGCCGGAATGCGCCGCCGAAATGGCGCCCTATCTGGCGATGGTGGGCGAGTTTCGCGTCCATTATGCGGGCTTCTTCGATCCGGGCTTCGGCCATGATGCGGCGGGCGGGCAAGGCTCGCGCGGGGTTCTTGAGGTGCGCTGCCACGAGGCGCCTTTCGTGCTCGAACACGGGCAGGTCGTGGGGCGCTTGGTCTATGAGCGGATGACCGAAACGCCGGATATGCTCTATGGCCGCGAGATTGCGTCGAACTATCAGGGCCAGGGGCTGAAGCTGTCGAAGCATTTCCGCAGTTAAAAAAGATTTCTCGCTTCCGACCTGCGGGCGGCTTGACCTTACCGATCCGCCCTCCCACATCTCGTTCACCACGTCACATCCGGCCACGGAGCCATCTTGGATTTCCTCTTCATTCTGAGCG
>JAHEBR010000333.1 GCA_024642185.1 Marivivens sp.
GTTGAAAGAGATCGACGACGATCTCGTGGCGGCCTTTCAGGACGGCCGCGCCGAGGTCGCGCCCCTCTTCGAGCGGCACCGCGCATGGGTCGCCTCGATGTGGGGCAAGCCGTGCCCGCCTGCCGCCTATGCGGGGCTCGCGGAGCTTTACGCCTCCCATCCCGATTTCGTCGCCCGCTTCGAGGCTATGGCGCCGCGGTTCAGCGGCTGGCTCGTCGCGGGGATGAAGGCCCAAGCAGCGGCGCTGATGCGCTAGCCGACCGCCTTTTCAAAGGCAGACCGGAAGATCGCCGCAAGGCTCGCGAGCGAGGCTTCTGCGCCGCCCAGCCGCACCTTGTCGCCTCCGAACTTGCCGACCATGGCAATCGAAACGCCGGCACCCGCTGCCGCGCCCATCAAGGCTTCGGCCTTGTCGAAGGAGGTCGCGATCAGATAGCGCGCCTGATCCTCGCCGAAGAGCGTGGGGGTGTCGGCGGCATCAAGCGCAACGCCCACGCCCGCGGCTTCGGCCATCTCGAAGGCGGCGAGCGCAAGGCCGCCGTCGGAAAGGTCGGTGCAGGCGGTGATGAGCGCGTGGTTGGCGCGGATGAACGCGCCGTTGCGGCGCTCGGCGGCAAGGTCGACCGCCGGGGCATCGCCCTCGGCGCGGCCGAAGGCCTCGGCCAGAAGGGCCGACTGGCCGAGGTGGCCGGCGGTTTCACCCACGAGCAGGGCCACATGGCCCTCGCGCGCCACGCCGGAGATCATCTGGTCGGGCGAGGAGATCAGGCCTACGGCACAGATGGTGGGCGTCGGCAGGATGCCCACGCCGTCGGTCTCGTTATAAAGCGAGACGTTGCCCGAGACGATCGGCGTATCGAGCGCGAGGCAGGCCTCGCCGATGCCTTTGATGGCGCCCACAAACTGACCCATGATCTCGGGCTTTTCGGGATTGCCGAAGTTGAGGTTGTCGGTGGTGGCGAGCGGCAGGGCGCCCACGGCGATCAGATTGCGATAGGCTTCGGCAACGGCCTGCTTGCCGCCCTCGACGGGGTTGGCCTTGACGTAGCGCGGGGTCACGTCCGAGGTGAAGGCGATGGATTTCTCGGTGCCGTGCACACGCACGATCCCGGCGCCAAGGCCCGGCGTGCGGGCCGTGTCGCCCATCACCTGCGTGTCATACTGCTGATAGACCCACTGCTTGCCCGCATAGTTGGGCGAGGAAATCAGCGCCATCAGCCCTTCGATCGGATCAATCGACGGCACGTCAACCAGCGTGGCAACGGCCGGGGTCGCAACCCAAGGGCGGTCATACTCGGGGGCCTCGGACGAAAGCTTCGACAGCGGCAAATCGGCCTTCACCTCGTTGCCATGCAGGATGAGGAAACGGTCCTCGGGGATGGTCTCGCCGACGATGGCGAAATCGAGATCCCATTTCTCAAAGACGGCGCGGGCCTCGGCCTCTTTCTCGGGGCGAAGGACCATAAGCATCCGCTCCTGGCTTTCGGAGAGCATCATCTCATAGGCGGTCATATTGGCTTCGCGCTGCGGCACGGCGTCGAGGTTGAGCTGGATGCCCAGATCGCCCTTGTCGCCCATCTCGACCGCCGAACAGGTCAGGCCCGCGGCGCCCATGTCCTGAATGGAGATCACAGCGCCCGTCTGCATCAGCTCGAGGCAGGCCTCCATCAGGCGCTTTTCGGTAAAGGGATCGCCCACCTGCACGGTCGGGCGCTTTTCCTCGATCGTGTCGTCGAACTCGGCCGAGGCCATGGTCGCCCCGCCCACGCCATCGCGGCCCGTCTTGGCGCCGAGATAGACCACGGGCATCCCCACACCCGAGGCGGCGGAGTAAAAGATCTTGTCGGCATCAGCGAGGCCGGCGGCGAAGGCATTGACGAGGCAGTTGCCGTTATAGGCTTTGTCGAAACGGACCTCGCCCCCCACGGTCGGCACGCCGAAACAGTTGCCATAGCCGCCGATCCCTTCGACGACACCGGCCACGAGGCGCTTGGTCTTGGGGTGGCTGATCTCGCCGAACGACAGCGAGTTCATCGCCGCGATGGGCCGTGCGCCCATGGTGAAGACATCGCGCAGGATGCCGCCCACGCCGGTCGCAGCACCTTGATAGGGCTCGATATAGGAGGGGTGGTTGTGGCTCTCCATTTTGAAGACCACGGCCTGCCCGTCGCCGATATCGACCACACCCGCGTTCTCGCCCGGCCCGCAGATCACCTGATCGCCCTTGGTGGGCAGGGTGCGCAGCCACTTCTTCGAGGATTTGTAGGAACAGTGCTCGTTCCACA
>JAHEBR010000334.1 GCA_024642185.1 Marivivens sp.
CTTCCAGCGCTTGACCTTGTCGCCCACCGCCCAGACGATCCCCGCCGCGTCAGACCCCGCGATGTGATAGTCCGCGCCGTGCACGTCGAAGGGGCTGATCGGGATGCCGAGGCCGGCCCAGACGCCGTTGTAATTCACGCCCGCCGCCATAACCATGACAAGAACCTCGTGGCTATCAGGCTTGGGGCAGTCCACGACCTCAACCTGAAACGCCTGCTCCGGCTCGCCATGCCGCTCGCGGCGGATCGCCCAAGCATACATCTTGTCGGGCACGTGGCCGAGGGGCGGGATCTCGCCCACTTTGTAAAGATCCTTCTTCGGGGCGGTGGCCAATTCGGTGTCTGTCGTCTGGTCGAGTGCCATCGGTGTCTCCATCGGGCAAATCCTGTTTACGCCGCGCCGCAGAATCGCGCGTTACCCTATGGCTATTAATGGCGAAGCAACTTTGCAACCCCTGCGAGGCGCATTTTGTAATTATATTACTTTGCGAGCGCAGAAATTCAGCGGTTTTTCGCTGCATCCGCATCAAAATGATGCGCGATCGACGCGGCATAGAAGGCCAGCGTGTCTTCCGAGGCAGGCTCAAGCGCGATCGCATCACCTGATTCCGCAATGAGCTTGCGCTTGGTGAGGATCTCGATCGCGTCCTCGGTGATCTTGGTGGCATCCCGCCGCGGCAGGATCACGCCCTGTCCCGCGAGGCCGGCGAGGTTCGTGGCCACATCGGCTTCGATCCCGGCCTTGGTCGCAACGCCCGCCAGAAGCGCCCTCGACACAAGCGGAACCGGCAAGACAGGCATCACCGCCTCGATCCGCCGCATCAGCTCTTCTGCGACCGCTTCCGTCTGGTCCCCGGTTCGGCCCTTCAGGAACTCGGTCAAGGCGAGCGGCTCGCCGAAGCCGACCGAAGCCGTGCCAAATTTCCGTAGCCGGAACGAGACCCGCTGCCAGATATGTTTGAAGATGATCGACAAGACCTCGCGCAGCGGCGGCCTGAACTTCCGAACCCCGGCCTTGTGGGCGGCAATAAGGTAGAAATCCTCAAGCACGCGATCATAGTTGACCGCCACTGGCACAAAAATCACATCGCGTTTCTGTGGCTGCCAGTCGGAGACGATATAGCTCAGCAGCCCGAGCTTGGGCGGCGCGAGCCTGCCGGTCAGACTGAGCCCCCCTTCGGGAAAAATCACCTGTGTCACGCCACCTTCCGTCGCCATCTGCACATAGCGGGAAAGGACGCGGCGATAGAGCACCCCGCGCGACCTGCGCCGGATGAAGAAGGCTCCCATCGACCGGATGATCCCCGAGAGCGGCCAGATCCGCGCCCATTCCCCCACCGCAAAAGACAGCGCCGAAGCCCGCGACATCAGATAGGTCACGAGGAAATAATCCATGTTCGAACGATGATTGACGATAAACACCACCGTCGCATTGGCATCGAGCGCCTCAAGCCGATCGCGATCAAACGCGCCAAGCCGGATGCGGAACATCGATCGCGACACCCACTGCGCAAGCCGCCCGCCGATGGTGAAATAGAGCGTGGCACTAAACCCCGGAACGATCTCGCGGGCATAGCGGCGGGCATCCTCGAAGGCCACGTTCTCGGGGATCCCCTCAAGTGCGGCCTGCTCGGCGATCGCCTTGGCGACCTCGGGGTCATAAATGAGCCGCTGAATCATGTCATAGCGGCGGGCGATCCTGAAAGGCTCGATCGGCCGGGTCAGCCGCTTGTTCAGCTTGGCAATGACCCGCACGGCCCGTTTGCGGAAAAACCAGCGCACCGAGGGGAAAAGGAAATGCGATGCGAAAGTGACCGCCGCAAAGAGCAGGATAAGGATCAGAAGCCAGAGCGGCACTTCAACTACTTGCGACATGGCGAGACCGTGACAGGCTTCCGGGCCAAGGTAAATCCCGCGATGCCGCAACGCAGCGAATTGACACCGCCAGAAAACTTCCGATAGTGAGGCTGTCGCGCAATAAAATTACCCGACCGCCCGCGAGGAGGCCAATCATGTCGCAACCGCAGAAAGACCGCCCCTGGCTTTTCAGAACCTATGCGGGCCACTCGACCGCCGAGGCCTCGAACGCGCTTTATCGCGCGAATCTGGCCAAGGGGCAGACGGGCCTTTCGGTGGCCTTCGATCTGCCAACCCAAACCGGCTATGACAGCGACCACCGGCTGGCGCGGGGCGAAGTGGGCAAGGTGGGCGTTCCGGTCTGTCACCTCGGCGATATGCGGGCGCTGTTCGACCAGATCCCGCTCGAGCAAATGAA
>JAHEBR010000335.1 GCA_024642185.1 Marivivens sp.
TCGATCCGGTGGCGGCTGTCGCGCGGGCCATTGGCCTTTTGCGCGGCCTCGAAACCGTCGAGCACCCGCCGAACCGCGCCGTCGCCCACTGCATGGACCGAGATTTGCAGGCCAAGCTTGTCGGCGTAGATACAAGCGCGGTTGAAATGCTCGGCCGAGAAGATTTCTTCGCCGTGGCTATCGGGCTTGCCCGGATAGGGGCGCAGCATGAAGGCGGTGTAGCTTTCAAGGACGCCGTCCATGAACATCTTGACCCGGTTCGACCAGACCATCTCGGAATCGTAGCGCCGCCGCATCTCGAGCGCCTCGTCGATGCGTTCGATGGGATCGGAATTGGTCAAAAGCATCGGCACTTCGATGCGCAAGGGCAGGAGGCCTTCCTCGTCGAGCTCCTGCAAGAGCTCGAGCTGATAGAAATTGCCGTCCATGTTGTGGAGCGTGGTGATCCCCTGCCGGACGCAATGATGGAGGCCCTTGAGGAGCACCTCCTTGTCATGCGCGCGCTGGGCGGGCGTGGCGGTGGGCGAGGGATCGCGGCCTGTGTCCAGGCCAAGCTGATCGCGGCCGCCCAGCGCGGAAAGGCGCATCACCGGCGCGATGGCGGCGAATTCCTTGAGCATACCGGTCGCTGTTCCGTCCGGGGCCATGACGATTTCGTTGCCTTCGGGCAGTTTCGCGCCATGCAGGATGCCGGCCCTTTCAAGCGCAATAGTGTTGGCCCAGCCAGTGTGCAGATCCTGTGCCACAAGAAGGATCGGACGGTCGGGCAGGATCGCGTCGAGTTTCTGGCGGGTGGTTTCCTCGCCGGGGCCGAGAATGTCATAGAGCGCAGCGTTGGCGACGATCATTCCCTCACCGGGATGGGCGGCGGCGTAGTCGGCGATGGCTTTGGCGAGCCTGTCGCGCCCTTTCAGGCCCCGCAGGTTGAGGTTCGATAGCTCAGCCGAGCCAAGGAAGATATGAACATGGCTGTCGATGAAGCCGGGCATGACCGTTTGGCCGCGGGCGTCTATGATCTTGGTCTCAGGCCCGGCCATGGGGCTGATTTCGGCCTCCGTGCCAAGGGCGGTGATCTTGCCGCCGGCTATGGCCAGTGCGCTGATGTCGGGTTGGGCGAAGGTAATGCAGCGCCCGTTCAGGATTACGATGTCTGGGTGGGTCATGAAGAGCGTCTGAGCGTATCGCCATAGTCCAAGGTGGGGGTGAGTTCGATGGTCTGGCCTTCGGTCGCTCCCGCGCCCTGATGCCGATCCACAAGGATCTGCGCGGCGCGTTCGCCGATTTCCCGGCGGCAGGCGTCCATCGTGGCAAGACGGCGGGGCAGGCCGTCAAGCAGCTCGACCCCATTGAAACCGGCAAGGCCGATCTTGCCCGGAATATCGATACCCTTCTCGATCAGATAGAGGAGCCCGCCAGCGCCGATCATGTCGTTCGAGTAATAGAGGAAATCGAGATCGGGCGTGCGTTTGAGCATCGCTTCGGTCATCTCGCGGCCTTTGGCGAGCGCGGATCCGCCCGAATAGAATTCCTGATCGGCGATTTCTATGCCGGCCTTGGCCAAGGTGCGGGTGAACCCCTCGAACCGTTTTCTGGCGCGGTGATCGAGCGGCATCTTGGTGCCAAGAAAGCCGATCCGACGATAGCCTGCGTCGATGATCGCCTCGGCCATCTTGCGTCCGGCGCGGCGGTGGCTGATGCCGACACAGGAATCGACCGGCTCGCCATCCACATCCATGATCTCGACCACAGGGCAGCCCGCCTGCCGCAGCATGGCGCGCGAGGCTTCGGTGTGTTCTATGCCGGCGATGATAACGCCCGAGGGGCGCCACGAGAGCATCTCGAAGAGGACCTTCTCTTCCTTTTCGGGAAGATAATCGGTCACTCCGACGACCGGCTGAAGGCTCGTGCCGGCGAGAACATCGGAAATGCCGGAAAGCACCTCGGGGAAGACCATGTTACCCAGCGAGGGGATGATGACAGCCACAAGATTGACCCGCTGCGAGGCCAACGCTCCGGCGATCTTGTTGGGAACATATCCAAGCCGCTTGGCCGCTTCCTGAACCCGCTGCCGCGTCGCCTCGCTCACATCGCCCTTGTTGCGCAAGACCCGGCTCACGGTCATCTCGCTGACACCGGAGGCTTCAGAGACATCGCGCAGCGTTAAGGGGCGCCTGGTTCGGTTGGTCACGATGGCATTCCTGTCTGGTCACTTACGAACTTGTTAGACCTAACAGAAGCTCTTGTCCAAGCCTATGCAACTTGACCCG
>JAHEBR010000336.1 GCA_024642185.1 Marivivens sp.
GTGCAGGACAAGGACAACGGCCATGTCGATCTGGCCGGCCTCAAGGTCGTCACCAAGAAAGCCCCGACGCCCGAGCAAATGGCCGACCTCCTCTTCGCCTGGAAGGTCGCCAAGCACGTCAAATCCAACGCCATCGTCTATACCAAAGCCGGCGCGACCGTCGGCGTGGGCGCGGGCCAGATGAGCCGCCTCGATTCCGCGCTGATCGCCGCCAAGAAGGCCGAGCGCATGGCCGAGGCGCTGGGTCTGCCCGAGCCGCTGACCAAGGGCTCGGCCGTGGCGTCGGACGCGTTCTTCCCCTTTGCCGACGGCCTTCTCGAAGCCGCCGCCGCCGGGGCGACCTGTGTGATCCAGCCGGGCGGTTCGATGCGCGACGACGAGGTGATCGCCGCCGCCGACGAGGCGGGCATCGCCATGGTCTTCACCGGCATGCGCCACTTCCGCCACTGATGAGAAAGGACCACCCATGCGCCTGACCTTCTGGACCGGTTTTTGGGTGTTCCTGCTCGATCAGCTTTCGAAATATCTGGTCGTTCACACGATGGATCTGGCGAATGTGGGCCGGATCGAGATTGCGCCGCCCTTCCTTGTCTTCCGCATGGCGTGGAATACGGGCGTCAACTTTGGCCTGCTCTCCGGTGCGGATATGCGCTGGGTCTTGATTGCCGTTGCACTGGCGATCACCGCCGCTGTCCTCATCTGGGTCCGGCGCGAGGGCGGCAACCGCTGGATGCAGATCGGCGCCGGGCTTTTGGCCGGGGGGGCGCTGGGCAATGTGATCGACCGGATCATCTATGGGGCGGTCGCCGACTTCCTCAATATGTCCTGTTGCGGCATCGACAATCCCTATGCGTTCAACCTCGCGGATGCGGGGATATTCGTCGGGGCGGTTCTTCTGGTCATCTTTGGCGGCAAGGATGAATCGCGCCAAGGGCACAAGACCCCGTGACGCGGTCGGGGTCACGCGCTAAACAGGTGTCAGGATACCCGAGGGGGGAAGGTATGCACGGAGCGAAAATCGCCCTGATGGCACTGATCGTGATGGCTGCTTGCAGCCGTGCGCCGAACTCTGTCGACAAAGATGCCATCAATCAGGGCCCCGACGAGTTTTCGATCCTGCCCGCCCGTGCGCTTGAAATGCCCGAGAGCTATTCTACCCTTCCCGCGCCAACGCCTGGCGGGACGAATATCACAGATCCCAACCCCAGCGCTGACGCCATCGCAGCCCTGGGCGGGCGCCCTTCGGCGGCCAGTGCGGGTGGCGTACCGGCCTCCGACGCCGCACTTGTGGCGGCCGCCTCGCGCTATGGTGTGCCGGCTGATATTCGCGCTGTTGTGGCCTCTGAGGATGCAGCGCTTCTCAAGCGCGCGACCGATGGCGGCTTATTCAGCTTCATCACCCGCAGCACCTATTTCAAGGTCTATGCCCAGCAAGCGCTTGATGCTTTTGCCGAGCTTCTCCGCTTCCGTGCGGCAGGCGTGAAGACGCCTTCGGCGCCCCCTGCCAACTAGCGCACACGGCATTTAATCCCTCGCAGAATCGGCGGGGGCCATGCTAGGGATTGTGGTATGGCCCAGACCGACCTCAAGATGCGCCCGCGCCCGATCATCCGGCAGCTGGACGATGCCGCCGTTAACCGGATTGCGGCAGGTGAGGTCGTGGAGCGGCCTGCGTCTGCGGTCAAAGAGCTCGTTGAAAACGCGCTCGATGCGGGGGCCACGCGGATCGAGGTGGTCATTGCCGATGGTGGCAAGACGCTGATCCGGGTGACAGACAACGGCTGCGGCATGGCGCCGGGCGATCTGCCGCTGGCCCTTTCGCGCCACGCCACCTCCAAGATCGACGGCTCCGACCTTCTCGATATCCGCTCTTTCGGCTTCCGCGGCGAGGCGCTGCCATCGCTTGGCGCGGTCGGGCGGCTGATCATCACGAGCCGCGCCGAAGGCGAAGAGGCCGCCGTGATCGCGGTCACGGGTGGCCGGATCGAGCCGGTGCGGCCTGCCGCGCTTTCCGGCGGCACGGTGGTCGAGCTGAAAGACCTGTTCTTCGCCACCCCCGCGCGGCTCAAGTTTCTGCGGACGGATCGTGCCGAGGCGCAGGCCGTGGCCGATGTGGTGCGCCGCCTTGCCATGGCCGAGCCGACCGTGGGTTTCGTCTTGCGCGATGCCTCGGGCGGCGCGGCGCGCGACGTGATCCGCCTGAATGCCGAGCAAGGCGATTTCTTCGGCGCGACCGAGGCGCGGCTTGCCGAGGTTCTGGGCCGCG
>JAHEBR010000337.1 GCA_024642185.1 Marivivens sp.
GAAAGCGGGGCGAGATCATCGGCCCCTCGGGATCAAGAAGTGTGGCCACGGCGATCATCGCGGATTCCTTCTCAAGCATCCGGTCTTTGACCGGATTGGTGCCCCAAGGGGTCATCGGGATCGCCGCCTCGATTGCAATAGCGCAGGGGTGGGCGGATGTGGCGAGGCAGGCCCGCATTTCAACCTCCAAGGCCATTGGCACATGGACAAGGCCCTCGGGCCAGAGACCGCTTGTCAGCTCGACTCCCGTCAGGTCTGCATCTACGCGGCCTTCGCTGGCAAAGATGGCGGCCATCTCACGGGCCAGAGCCGAGATCGGAGAAAGGGCAAGCATGACCGCCTCGCTTTGCTGTCTTTCCGCGAGAGTTCTGCCGTGGCGGGTTTCCAGTCTGAACGGATTGCGACCGGAAATGCTCTGTTTCGGCCAAGAAGCCTAGTCGAGCAAGGTGTCGAGCCCGCGCACGAGGCCCGAGATCCCCGCCACCCTGCGGGCGGCGAAAAGGGTGCCTTCGGCATAGATCGAGGCGTCCATCCCCGCATCGTGCGAGATCGACAGGCGCGAGCCGGAGGTGGCGAATTCGGCGGTGACCGAGGCGGAATAGCTTGGCAGGCGGATGGAATGGACCTGCACGCCGCCTATTGTTCCGCCCCGCAACTCGCGCGGGCCGATGATCGCGTCGAGCGGTTGGCCGAGGCGGGGCTTTTGCACCTCGCCCATGCGTTCGGCCAGTTCGCGGGCGGTGCCGCTTGGGGCGTCGATCTTGGCGTGGCCGGCGAAATCGAGGATTTCGAACGTGTCGATGTATTTCGCGGCCATGATCGAGAAGCGGGTCATCAGCGCGGCGGTCAGGGCAAAATTGCCGGAGGCGACGACGCCCACTCCTGCCGCCTCGGCGGCGGTGGCAATCTCGGCATAATCCTCGCCGGTGAGGCCCGAGGTGCCGACCACGACGTGTCGCCCCGCCTCGATGGCGGCGAGCGTGTGGCCTTTGACAACCTGCGGCTTGGTGTAGTCGATCAGCACATCCCAATCGGCCGCAAGGCTCTCTTGGACCGATCCAACGCATAGCACGCCAATCGCGCCAAGCCCCGCCGCCTCGCCCGCATCTTTCCCCGCCGCGCCACGCGAGACGGCAGCCGCGAGATCGAGGTCGGGTGCCTCAATAATGGCCTTGGCGACGGCGCTTCCGGTCCAGCCGGTGATGCCGGCGACGCAAATCCTGATCTTGTCCATGAGAGCCTCCCTTTGCCGCAAATAGCTGCGTCTGCGCGCCGGAGGTCAATCGCAAAAGAAAACGCCGCCAGTTTGTGCAGGCGGCGTTTTCGTTATTGTAGGCGTGGCTCAGTTCACATCGAAGGTGAGCGGCTTGACCTGTTTGAAAAGGCCGGTCGCGTTCAGATCGGCCAGCGCCTGCGCGGGCATCGGTTCGTCGATATAGAGCAGGGCGATCGCCTCGCCACCGCGGCCCGCGCGGCCGAGGGTAAAGTTGGCGATGTTGACGCCGTTCTTGCCCAAGGTCGCGCCGAGCGTGCCGATGATGCCCGGCACGTCCTCGTTGGTGGTGTAGAGCATATTCTCCCCGATCTCGGCGTCGATGTTGATGCCCTTGATCTGGATGAACCGCGGCTTGCCGTCGCTGAACACGGTGCCGGCGATCGAGCGCTCGCGCTCGGGCGTCACAACGGTGACCTTGACATAGCCCTCGAATGTTCCCGATTGATCCTGATTGGTCGTCGAGATCTTGACGCCGCGTTCCTTGGCGATGACCGGCGCGCTGACCATGTTCACGTCGGGGTTGGCCTTCTTCATGATCCCGGCGATCACCGAACAGTTCAGCGCGGCGAGGTTCATCGACGAGACAACGCCATCGTAGAGTATGTTGATCGCAGTGATCGGCTCGTCCGTCATCTGGCCGATGAAATTGCCGAGGTGGCCCGAAAGCTTGACCCACGGGCCCATGACCTTGGCCTCTTCGGCGCTGATCGAGGGCATGTTGATGGCGTTGGTGACAGCGCCGGTCAGGAGATAGTCCGACATTTGCTCGGCCACCTGAAGGGCCACGTTTTCCTGTGCTTCGGTCGTGGCGGCGCCAAGGTGCGGGGTGACGACAACGTTTGGCAGGTTGAAGAGCGGGCTGTCGGTGGCCGGTTCGACGGCGAAGACGTCGAAGGCCGCGCCGGCGACATGGCCGGACTTGAGGGCTTCGGCCAGCGCCGCCTCATCGACAAGGCCGCCGCGGGCGCAGTTGACGATGCGGACACCCT
>JAHEBR010000004.1:0-20541 GCA_024642185.1 Marivivens sp.
CGGCTGGGATGTGACCCACGCGCCGCTCGATCCTTTCAACATGCCCGATGCCTGATCGCCGGCTGGTGATCTTTGATGTCGACGGCACGCTCGTCGACAGCCGCGCGCATCTTTGGGCGACCTTTCGGGCGATGTTTGAAGGCATCGGCCACCCCCTGCCGCCGCAGGAGCAGGTGATCTCGCTCACCGGGCTTTCGCTGGAAAAGATCATCCCGATCCTTCTGCCCGAGGCCGATGAGGCAACCCGAACCAAGGCGCTCGCGCTCTATCGCAGTGCCTATCGCGAGGGGCGGCTGCGGCTGGGCGATGCCGTCACCAGCCCTTTCTACCCCGGCGCGCGCGATGCGCTTGAGCGGCTCCGGTCCGACCCCGGCATGGCGCTTGCCGTGGCCACCGGAAAATCGCGGCGGGGGATCGACGGGCTGATCGAGGCGCATGGGCTCGAGGGGATGTTCGACAGCATCCAGTGCGCCGACGATCATCCCTCCAAACCCGACCCTTCCATGATCCTTGCCGCTCTGGCCGCAACCGGCGTGACGGCGCGGCGGGCGGTGATGGTGGGGGATACAAGCTTTGACATGGACATGGCCCGCGCCGCCTCGGTCTATGGCGTGGCGGTGGCGTGGGGGTTCCACCCGCCCGAGGGCCTTGCCGCCGACGCGATCCTGAGGCATTTCGACGAACTTCCCAGCGTGATCGACCAACTGACCGGGGCCATGACATGAGCAACTGGAAACCAAAGCGCTTCTGGAAAGAGGCGACCGTCGTCGAAGCCGACGGCGGCTATACTGTCCAGCTTGATGGCCGTGCGGTGAAGACGCCCGCCAAGGCGCCTCTGATCGTGCCGACCCGCGCCATGGCCGAGGCCATCGCTGCCGAATGGCAGGCGCAGGAGAAAGACGTCGATCCCCGCACGATGCCGGTGACGCGTTCGGCCAATGCCGCGATCGACAAGGTGACGGTGCAAAAAGCCGAAGTGTGCCAGATGCTGGCCGACTACGGCGGGCACGATCTTCTGTGCTACCGCGCCTTGGGGCCGCAGGAGCTTGTCGAGCGGCAGGTTGCCGGATGGGATCCGGTGCTGGACTGGGCCACCGCGCGGCTGGAGGCTCCGCTGGCAAGCGGCCAGGGTGTCATGCACGTTGAACAGCCGGACGAGAGCCTCGCCAACCTTGCCGCCCAATTCGATAGGCTCGATTCCTTCGGGGTCGCAGCACTTCATGATCTGGTGACGATCTCGGGCTCTCTCGTTCTCGCACTTGCCGTGAGGCACCGGCATCTTTCTGCTGAAGAAGCCTGGGCTCTGTCGCGGATCGACGAGGAGTTTCAGATCGAACAATGGGGCCCCGACGAAGAGGCCGAAGCCGCCGCTGCGACCAAACGGCAGGCGTTTCTCGATGCCGCCGGAATTCTCGAAATGCTTATGAATCCCGCATCTCGGGACATTTGACCGCGTTCGCCCGCTTTTCGGGCTGAATGGCCTTGGAACCGGGGCCGATTTTGGCGCCATAGCACTTGACCCCCTTGGGGATTCCGACCAGTCTTGGTGCGCTGAGGGGAGAAATCCCTTCTCATTGTATCACTCGGCCTTCCTTGGCCTTGTTGAAAAGAAACCGCGCCAGGGAGGGTGCGGCAACTCAGGAAGAGGTAAAAATGAAAAAAACTATTCTTTTGGGAGCGCTTACTGTCGCCGGTCTCGCAGCGACCGCAGCTTCGGCTTCGACGCTTGATGACGTTCGTGCGCGCGGCAAGCTGAATTGTGGCGTGACGACCGGCTTGGCCGGCTTTGCCGCCCCGGACGCCAACGGTGTCTGGCAAGGCTTTGACGTCGATATGTGCCGCGCTGTCGCCGCTGCCGTTTTCGGCGATCCGATGGCTGTCGAGTTTGTGCCGACCACCGGCCAGACCCGCTTTACCGCTCTCGCCTCGGGCGAGGTCGATATGCTGGCCCGCAACACCACCTGGACCTTCTCGCGCGACGTCGACCTCAAGTTCGAATTCGCCGGGACCAACTACTACGATGGTCAGGGCTTCATGGTTCCGAAGGCGCTTGGCGTGACTTCGGCCAAGGATCTCGATGGCGCCACCGTCTGTATCCAGACCGGCACCACCACCGAGCTGAACCTCGCGGACTTCTTCCGCGCCAACAACATCAGCTACGAGCCGGTGCCGATCGAGACCAACGCCGAAGGCCTCCAGCAGTACGGCGCTGGCGCCTGTGATGCCTACACCACCGACGCGTCGGGCCTTGCTGCTTCGCGTGCCACCTTCGAGAACCCCGGCGATCACATTGTTCTTCCGGAAATCATCTCGAAAGAGCCGCTCGCACCGCTGGTCCGCCATGGCGACAACCAGTGGGGCGATGTCGTCCGCTGGACCCTCAACGCGATGATCACCGCTGAAGAGCTTGGCGTGACCTCGGCCAACGTGCGCGAGCTGGCTGCTGCTGCGGGCGACAACCCCGAAGTCAACCGTCTCCTCGGTACCGAAGGCGAGCTTGGCGCCATGCTCGGCCTCAGCGCCGACTGGGCTGTCAACGCGATCGCTGCCGGTGGCAACTATGGCGAAAGCTTCGAGCGCAACATCGGCTCGAGCACCCCGATCGGTCTGGCCCGTGGCCTGAACGCTCTGTGGACCAACGGCGGTCTCCTGTACTCGCCGCCGTTCCGCTAAGTCTTGTGCAAGGAAAGGGCGCGGCAATGCCGCGCCCTTTCTCAATAAACAAGTGCCTTCAGGCCAAATCCCACGACTTGTGACGCGCCCGGTTTGACGGGCTCTGCCGTCGCACGAGGGAGCCGGGGAGTTTAAAATGACAATTTCCGTTGATACGCCGAAGGAGACCTTTCGGCTCAGCCAGCTTCTATACGATACACGCTATAGATCTCTGACAATTCAGGTAATCGCGTTCATCCTTCTGATGCTGTCGCTGTCCTGGCTCGTGTCCAACACAGTCCAGAACCTCCAAGACTTGGGCAAGGATTTCAATTTCGGGTTCCTGTCTCAGCCGGCTGGCTATGACATCAACCAGCGGATCATCGACTATACATCGCAAAGCTCGCACGGGCGGGCCGCGATGGTCGGCATCCTGAATACGCTTCTCGTGGCCTTTCTTGGCTGCACGGTGGCGACCGTCATCGGCGTTTTGGTGGGCGTGCTGCGCCTGTCCAAGAACTGGGTCGTCTCGCGCCTCATGGCTGTCTATGTCGAGGGCTTCCGCAACGTGCCCTTGCTTTTGTGGATCATCATGATCTTCGCCATCATGAGCGAGGCAATGCCTCAGCCCCGCGATTTCCGCGAGGGCGGCACCGCCTCGATGCTCTTGGGCGATAGCATGGCGATCACCAATCGCGGCATCTTCATTCCCAAGCCGATCTGGCACGACGGATCCACGATCCTTGGCGCTGTCTTTCTGCTTTCGCTGGTCGGCATCTGGGCATTCCGCCGTTATGCACACAAGCGTCAGGAACAGACCGGTGATATTCTCCCCGTCTTGTGGGTTTCGCTGGGCCTCTTCTTCGTCCCGACGATCCTGTTCTACTTCCTTCTGGGTCGTCCGGTGACGCTCGAATACCCCGAGCTTGGCGGCTTCAACTTCCAGGGCGGCATTCAGGTCCGGAATTCGCTGATCGCGCTGTGGTTTGCGCTGTCGCTCTACACCGGCGCCTTCATCGCCGAGATCGTTCGCTCGGGCATCCTTGCGGTCAGCAAGGGCCAGACCGAAGCGGCCTTCGCGCTTGGCCTGCGTCCGAACCGGACCATGAACCTTGTGATCCTGCCGCAGGCGATGCGGGTTATCATCCCGCCGCTGATCTCGCAGTACCTCAACCTCACCAAGAACTCGTCTCTGGCGATCGCGGTGGGCTATATGGACGTTCGCGCCACCCTAGGCGGCATCACCATCAACCAGACCGGCCGCGAGCTTGAGGGGATGCTTCTCCTCGGCCTCTTCTATCTGACGGCCAGCCTTGTGATCTCGAGCGTGATGAACGTCTACAACAACCGCATGAAGCTGAAGGAGCGCTGAGATGAGCAAAGCAAACCTTAGCTATGTCCGCACCGAGATGCTCGGGCCGCAGGACCCGCCGCTGGGCCAGACTGGCGTAATTAGATGGGTTCGCGAGAACCTGTTCTCGAGCTGGCTCAATGCGATCCTGACCCTCTTGTCGCTGTGGTTCGTCTGGTCAGTCCTGAGCCACCTCTACCCGTGGTTCGCCAATTCGATCTGGAGCGCCGGATCACTCAGCGAGTGCCGGGAAATCCGCAATACCACCCTCGGAGAGGGCGCGTCGGCGGCCTGTTTCGCGGTCATTTCCGATCGTTGGGAGCAGCTCCTGTTCGGCTTCTATCCCAGAGAGGGATATTGGCGCCCGGTTCTGGCGCTGGCCGTGTTCCTTCTGTCGATCCTGCCGGTCCTCTTCACCCACCTTCCGCGCAAGCTCTTGATCGGGTCGATCGCCTCGCCGATCTTCCTGTTCTGGCTTCTTTGGGGCGGGTCGATCTGGGCGCCGGCTTCGGTCATGTTCGGATTTGTCGCCGGTTTCGTGGCCTACCGCGTCGTTGCGGCGGCGAGCTCGAATCTTCTCGGCCTTCTGGCCGCAATCGCGGCGCCGCTCCTCTACTGGTTCCTTCTCACCGGGCTTGTCGCGGATGCGCTGAACAGCGTTGTTCCGATCGAGCTTCCCAAGGTCCAGTCGAAAGAGTTTGGTGGCTTCACCCTGTCGGTGATCATCGGCATCGCCGGCATCGCCTTTTCGCTGCCCCTGGGCATCCTTCTGGCGCTGGGCCGGCAATCGAACCTCTTCTTCATCAACAAGGTCTCGGTTGCTTTCATCGAGGTCATCCGCGGCGTGCCGCTGATCGTCTGGCTGTTCACCGCCTCGCTTCTCTTGAACTACTTCCTGCCTCCGGGCACCAACTTTGACCTGATGCTGCGCGTGATCATCATGGTAACCCTCTTCTCGGCGGCCTATATCGCCGAGGTGGTCCGTGGCGGCCTCGCGGCCCTGCCCAAAGGTCAATACGAGGCGGCCGATGCGCTGGGCCTCGATTATTGGCTGTCGATGCGGCTCATCATCCTGCCGCAGGCGCTCAAGATCTCGATTCCCGGTATCGTCAACACCTTCATCGGTCTCTTCAAGGACACGACGCTGGTGGTGTTTATCGGCCTTCTGGATCCCATCGGCCTGTCGAACGCCATTCGCGCCTCGACCGACTGGCAAGGCGTCTACTGGGAACTCTTCATCTTCATCGGCCTGATGTTCTTCATCTTCTGCTTCAGTATGGGCCGCTACTCACTTTACCTGGAGAAGAAACTCCAGCGTGAACATCGTTAAGGGAGACTTGTCATGTCTGAACTTGCTATCGACCGCGAAATCGACCGCAGCCACATGAAGGTGACGGATGAGGTCGCGATCCAGATCACGAACATGAACAAGTGGTATGGAACCTTCCACGTCCTGCGCGACATCAACCTCACGGTGAACCGTGGCGAACGCATCGTCATCTGCGGCCCCTCGGGCTCGGGTAAATCGACGCTGATCCGCTGTATCAACCGCTTGGAAGAGCATCAGGCGGGCACGATCATGGTTGACGGGACCGAGCTTTCCTCGGACCTCAAGAACATCGACAAGATCCGCTCGGAAGTTGGCATGTGCTTCCAGCACTTCAACCTCTTCCCGCATCTGACGATCCTCGAGAACTGCACCCTCGCGCCGATCTGGGTCCGCAAGACCCCCAAGCGCGAGGCCGAAGAGATCGCGATGCAGTATCTTGAGAAGGTGAAGATCCCCGAGCAGGCCCACAAATATCCGGGCCAGCTTTCGGGCGGTCAGCAGCAGCGTGTGGCCATCGCCCGCTCGCTGTGCATGAAGCCGCGGATCATGCTCTTTGACGAGCCAACCTCGGCGCTCGACCCCGAGATGATCAAAGAGGTGCTCGACACCATGATCGAGCTCGCGGAAGAGGGCATGACCATGATCTGCGTGACCCACGAGATGGGCTTTGCCCGTCAGGTTGCCAACCGCGTGATCTTTATGGATCAGGGCCAGATCGTCGAACAGAACGAGCCTGAGGAGTTCTTTAACAATCCCCAGAACGACCGGACCAAGCTCTTCCTGAGCCAGATCCTCGGTCACTGATTTCGGGAATGGAATGCGGGGGCGTGCGGGAGACCGCGCGCCCCTAGTCGTTTTCGGTGTCGTTCAACAGGTCGCGCGGCACGATGAAACCGGCGCAGGTGCCGGATTTGATGCCGCGCCAGTCCTCGGCCTCGAAATCCAGAACCGCGGTCGCGCCGGTCGGGTAGCGGCCGAAATCGGGATGGTCGGGGCGTTTCGCAACGGTGCAGCAGGCCAGCGTGCCGATACCGGGGTTGTGGCCGATTACCATGACCGTTTCGGCGTCGGTTCCGGCCACCACATCAAGGATCCCCCGCGCCGAGGCATGATAAAGCGCCTGGCGGTAGCTGACCTCGGGCGTGTCGGGCCATTCCGCCAGGATCAGGTCGAGCGTCTCCCGTGTCCGCTCGGCGGCGGAACAGAGGATCAGGTCGGGGCGATAGCCCTTCTCCCAGAGCCAGCGCCCGATCGCCGTGGCCGACCGGCGCCCACGCTCTGTCAGGGGGCGGTCGAAATCCTCGAGGTCGGGGTCGTCCCAGCCGGATTTGGCGTGGCGGGTGAGGATGAGGCGCAGGGTCATTTGTGGAAATGCCTCATGTGATGGGCCGATTGTTCGGCGCTGCGGCGGCCTTGCCCGATGGGGCAGGCGCGGCGCACGAGGCAGCCGCCTTCGAAGCACGCGCGCCCTGCGGCGGTATCGAGATGGGCGTGGCAGGCGGGCACGTCATAGCCCGCGCCGGTGAGGGCGCCAGCGGGGCAGGCGGTGAGGCAGGGCTTGTCGGCGCAGCTGTCGCAGGGGCGTTCGGCGGCGGGCAGGGCGAACTTGCCGGGCAGGCGAATGGCCCCACGCATCGAGGCGAAAAGGCCCGCCTCGGCATGGACAAGGAGCATAACGGGCGATGCCCAGAAGCGGCCCGAGGCCAGCGCCCAAGTGTAAAAGGGCGCATAGGGTGGCCCGTGATGCGGCAGGATCGCCTCGCCGCCAAGGGCCTCAGCCATCGCGCCAATGACCCGCACGCTCCAGCGGTCGACAGGATCGGGCTGGCCGTCGGAATACTCCGGCTGGCCTTTCAGGTGCGGCCAGAAATCCGGCTCGGCGGGCGAGAGGATCGCAATCGACCGGTCTCCATCCGGCACCACCCCCGCCACGAAGAGCCCGTTGGGGCGGGCGAGTGCGGTGATGCCGGCGAGATCTGTCATTTATGCTTGGGCTTCACGCGCGGTTCGGTCGAGCGGATGATCGAACCGGCGCCATGTTCTGTGAAAAGCTCCAGAAGTGCTGCGTTGGGCAGGCGACCATCAAGGATGACCACGGCGCGCACGCCGTCTTCGATGGCCTTCAGCGCCGTCTCGGTCTTGGGGATCATGCCGCCCGAGATGGTGCCATCCGCGATCATCTCTTTCACCTGCTCGGGGGTGAGCTGGGTCACGATCTCGCCCGAGGCATCCTTGACGCCCGGCACGTCCGTCAGAAGGAGCAGGCGGTCGGCCTTGAGCGCGCCGGCAATCGCGCCGGCAGCGGTGTCGCCGTTGACGTTGAAGGTCTCGAGCGGGTCCATGCCGGTTGCCACGGGGGCGACAACCGGGATGATCCCGGCGGTGAAGAGATCGCGCAGCACCTGCACGTTCATCTCGATCGGGCGGCCGACAAAGCCCAGTTCCGGATCGTCCGCCTCGCAGACCATCAGATCGTCGTCCTTGCCAGAAAGGCCCACGGCGCGGCCGCCTTCGTCCATGATCGCCTGAACGATGCGCTTGTTCACAAGGCCGGTCAGGACCATCTCGACCACCTCGACGGTGGCCTGATCCGTCACCCGCTTGCCGCGCACAAACTCGGACTTGATGCCAAGACGCCCCAGAAGATCGTTGATCATCGGGCCGCCGCCGTGAACCACGACCGGGTTCACCCCCACCTGCCGCATCAAAACAACGTCACGGGCAAATTCGGCCATCGCCTCGGCGTCGCCCATCGCGTTGCCGCCGAATTTGACGACGACAATCGCCCCGGAATAGCGCTGAAGGAAGGGAAGCGCCTCGGAAAGGGTCCGGGCGGTGGCGATCCAGTCTCGGTTCATGTCTTGTTTCCTCACCCTCTGATCCCCTTCTGCGGGTTAGTCGATGGTTGCGATGATAGCGCGAAGTGTCTCGATCCCGTCGCTCTTTTCCGAAGAGGTCAGAACGATCTCGGGGAAGGCGGCAGGGTGCTTGGCCAGCGAGGCCCGCGTGATCTCGAGCGATTTCGCAAGCTCGGCTTTGCTGACCTTGTCGACCTTGGTCATCACGACCTGAAAGGTCACGGCGGATTTATCGAGAAGGCCCATGATTTCTTCGTCAACCGCCTTGGCCCCGTGCCGCGCGTCGATCAGCACGAAGACGCGCCGCAGGGTCGGGCGGCCCGAGAGATAGGATTTGAGAAGCTTTTGCCATTTCTGCACGACCGCCACCGGCGCATTGGCAAAGCCATAGCCCGGCAGGTCGACAAGGTAGTGCGCCTCGCCCACGGTGAAAAAGTTGATCTCCTGCGTGCGGCCCGGCGTGTTGGAGGCGCGGGCAAGGCCCTTGCGGCCGGTGAGCGCGTTGATGAGGCTCGATTTGCCGACGTTGGAGCGCCCCGCAAAGCAGACCTCGATCCGGTCGGCAGGCGGCATCCCCGACATGGCGACAACGCCTTTGAGGAAATCTGTCTGGCCGGCAAAGAGCTTGCGCCCGATCTCGCGGCTTTCGTCGTCGGGGGCTTCGGCCTCGGGGAAGGTCAGGTTCACTTCAGGATCTCCAGTTCATCGCCGATGGCCACGGCCCCATCCTGCACGACTTCGGTGTAAATGCCAAAGTTCCGATGCCCCCAGCCCGCATCAAGAGCGCCAAGTGTGTCGGCATCGCGTGCGCCGGTCTTTGGGTTGGCGGCGGTATGGAGGCAACGCTTCACAGGCTCGCGCACTTCGAGGATGGCAGAGCCGATCCGAAGGCGCTTGCCGATCCAGTTGAGCTCTTCAAAAGCCTCTTGCCCGTCAAACCAGATATTGCCGCGCCAACGCTCGGGCTCGAGCGGGCGGCCAAGGCGATCTTCCACGGCGCGGTGCGTGGCGGTGTTCATCACGGTCACCGACGGATAGTCGGTATCGGTCCAGCCTCGGCCCGGCAGGGCGACGACAGCCGCAGGGCGGGCGCGGGTTTCGGGGCAGAGCGGCATGACCCAGTTGAGGAAGCGGGCCTGATCCTCGGCCTCGTCGGGGGCAAAGCTGATGTCGCCCAGATCGGCATGAGTCAGCGTGATGCGCCCTGCCTCGGTGTCGAGCTTGGCCCAGATGCCGGCAAGGCCCGGCGTGCGGGTGCCGATCATGAAGTTCTGGCAGGGAATCCAGCCATTCGAGGCATCCTCCGCCGCCGCATCATGGACGACAGCCCAGCGGCGATCCCAAGGGAAGGGCTGGCCAGCCGCGAGGGCAACGCAATTCAGCGCCTCGCGGCCGTGGCTCTTGATCGGATGCCGCCAAAGCGCGGCGACCTGCGCCATTACTTGTCGTCCGGCTTCTTGTTGCTGTTCGCCACCGCAGGTTTGCGCTTCAGGCCGCCAAGCATGTTGCCGAAGACGTCGGGCTTGTGCCCGTGGCTACGCATGATGAGATACTGCTGGGTAAAGGTGACCATGTTGTTCGTGATCCAGTAGAGCACGAGGCCGCTGGCAAACGAACCCAGCATGAACATGAAGACCCACGGCATCCAGGCGAAGACGATCTTCTGGGTCGGATCGGTCGGGGCGGGATTGAGCTTTTGCTGGAGCCACATCGAGATGCCGAGAAGGATCGGCAGGATGCCGAGCGAGAAGAAGAAGAACAGGCTTCCGGGCCCGGGCGTTGACCACGAGAAGAGGCCAAAGAGGTTGAGGATCGACGAGGGATCCGGCGCCGAAAGGTCGCGGATCCAGCCAAGCCAGGGCTGATGGCGCAGTTCGATGGTGACGAAGATCACCTTGTAGAGCGAGAAGAAGATCGGGATCTGGATCAGGATCGGCAAGCAGCCCGAGGCCGGGTTCACCTTGTTATCCTTGTAGAGCTTCATCATGCCTTGCTGCATCGCCTGACGGTCATCGCCGGCGCGCTCTTTCAGCTTCTCCATCTCGGGCTGGATTTCCTTCATCCGCGCCATCGAGACATAGGATTTATAGGCCAGCGGCAGGACGAGAATCTTAAGCACCAGCGTCAAGCCCATGATGGCCCAGCCCATGTTGCCAATGAGGCCGTGCAGAAGGTGCAGAAGCCAGAAGATCGGCTTGGTGAAGAAGAAGAACCAGCCCCAGTCGATCGAGTCGATGAACTTCTCGACGCCGGCGTCGTTCTGGTATTCGCGGATCGCTTCCCATTCCTTGGCGCCGACAAAGAGGCGCGTCTCGACCGAGGCGCTGCCACCGGCGGCAACCGTCTGCGGCTCCATCACGGCTTCTACCTGATAAAGATCGCGCGACTCGAAGTATTTCGAGACCGAGCGGAACGCGCCCGCCGAGGGGATGATCGTCGTCATCCAGTAGTGGTCGGTATAGCCGATCCAGCCACCTTCGGTGACATCGACACGCTCGGCCTGCGTGCGCTCGCGCTCATCCACAGTGTAATCGCGGATCGCCTTGTATTTCGCCTGATCGAGAATGCCGTCCGATACGCGCACGAGGCCCTCGTGCAGAACGAAGAAGTTCTTGAGGTCGTTCGGTTCGGTGTGGCGGCGCAGGATGCCGTAGGGGCGGGCGGAAACCGCGCTGGCGCCGGTGTTCTCGATCGACTGGACGAAGCTGAACATGAACTTGTCATCGACCGAGATCACGGTGCGGAAGATCTGGCCTGCGCCGTTGTCCCACGCGAGCGTCACAGGGGTTTCGGGCGTCAGTGTCTTGCCCGCTTCGAGGGTCCAGAGCGTATCGGGGCCGGGAACCGCCTCGGCGGCAATGCCTTCGGCAGCGGCCCAGCCGAAGCTCGCGTAATAGGCGTCTTCCTCGCCCACGGGGCGAAGGAGGCGGACGGTCTCGGCATCGTCATCGAGGGTCAGGCGATACTGGCTGAGGTAGACGTCGTCGATACGCCCGCCGAGAAGCGAGATCGAGCCGGAAAGCTCGGGGGTCTCGATGGCAACGCGCGGGGCGTCGGCTTCGACGGCCACGGCGTCGGTCGGAGCGGCAGCGGTGGCTTCGACAGAGCCGGCGCTGGGTGTAGTCGCGTCAGCGGCGGCCAGCTCTTGCGTTGCCGCAACCGGATCAACCGGGATCTGCGGCTCTTCGGGTGGGAACATCCAGAACCAGGCCAGGATGACGACGAAGCTCAGCGCTGTCGCCAGGAATAGGTTCTTGTTCTGATCGTCCATAGGAGCCGCCATATTACCGTTCAAAGGTCAGGCAGGTTCAACAGCCCACAGGCCGAAAGGTCAAGCGGTTTTCAGGGAATTCCGGCCTGCGGCCCTTTTGCAGCAAGGCTCAGGCGGGGTTTAGCCGAGGTCGGGGATGCCGCTCTTGTCGGCTTCCTTGCGGGGGCCGATGGTGAGCCCCTGAAAATCAAAGATCGCGGGGTCAAGCAGATGCGAGGGGCGCGTGTTCATCAGCGCCCGAAACATCTTTTGCCGCCGACCTGGGGCGTTCTTTTCCCATTGATCGAGGATTCCCTTGACCTGCTGGCGCTGAAGCCCGTCTTGCGAGCCGCATAGATCGCAGGGAATGATCGGATAGTTCATCGAGCGGGCGAATTTCTCGCAATCGGCCTCGGCCACATGGGCAAGCGGGCGATACAGGAATAGATCGCCGTCCTCGTTCACGAGCTTGGGCGGCATCGTTGCCAGCCGCGAGCCGTGGAAGAGATTGAGGAAGAAGGTCTCGAGAATGTCGTCGCGGTGATGGCCGAGAACCACAGCCGAGCAGCCCTCTTCGCGGGCGATCCGGTAGAGATTGCCGCGCCGCAGCCGCGAGCAGAGGGCACAATAGGTGCGGCCCGCCGGAACCTTGTCAACGACGATGGAATAGGTGTCTTGGTATTCGATCCGGTGCGGCACGCCCATTTTCGAGAGAAACTCGGGCAGAACGGTGGCCGGAAAGCCGGGCTGGCCCTGATCGAGATTGCAGGCCAAGAGGTCGACCGGCAAAAGCCCGCGCCATTTCAACTCGTAGAGCACGGCAAGAAGCGTATAGCTGTCCTTCCCGCCCGAGAGGCAGACAAGCCAGCGCGCGTCGCGCTCGATCATCCCGTATTGCTCGATCGCCTCGCGGACGTTCTGGACGATCCGCTTGCGCAGCTTCTTGAACTCGGTGCTTTTGGGAGCGCCGTGAAAGAGCGGGTGGATATCGTCAAGATCATCGAGCATGGCGCCCGATCTAGTCGGTTTGCTCCTGTGCAGCAAGGGCGCGCAGCGCACCGCGGATGATCTTGCCGGTGGTGGTCATCGGCATCTCGTCAATAAAGCGGACAGCGCGGGGGTATTCGTGGGCCGAAAGGCGGGATTTGACGTGGGCGGCGATCTCGGCGGCGAGGGCATCGGAGGGGGCAAAGCCCTCGGCCAGAAGGACATAGGCCCAGACGGCTTGGCCCCGGATAGCGTCAGGTGCGCCGATCACACCCGCGAGTTGAACGGCGGGGTGGGTGAGGAGGCAGTCTTCGATCTCGGCGGGGCCGATGCGGTAGCCGGCGGACGAGATCACATCATCGTCGCGCCCGACAAAGCGGATGCGGCCTGAAGCGGTCTTGGCGCCGCGGTCTCCGGTCAGGAGCCACTTTTCGCCCCCGACCCGCAGAAACTTGGCCTCGGTTGCCTCTGGATTGTTCCAATACTGAAGGAACATCACCGGATCGGGCGCTTTCACCGCGATGGCCCCTTCTTCGAGGATTTCGCAGGGCCGTTTCGCGGCCTCGTTCAGCACTTCGACCTCGTGCCCCGGCACGGCAAAGCCCATCACCCCCGGTTCGGCGGGTGCAAGCGCGGCGCAGGAGGAGACGATCATGTTGCACTCGGTCTGGCCGTAAAATTCGTTGATCGTGCAGCCGAATGTGGCGCGGCCCCAGTCGATCAGCTCGGCCCCGAGCGTCTCGCCGCCAGATGCGACGGATCGCAAGGAGAGGCCATGGGATGCCTCGGCGGGCGCCTGCCGCATGATCTTGAGCGCGGTCGGCGGCAGGAAAGCATTGCGGACGCCAAAACGGCGCATGAGGTCGAAAGCTTCGACGGCGGAAAACTTGGGCATCCGCCGCGAGACCACTGTGATCCCGTGGTGCAGCGCAGGCATCAAGACATCGAGAAGCCCGCCGATCCACGCCCAGTCGGCGGGTGTCCAGATCCGGTCGCCCGGCTGAGGGAAGAAATCGTGGCTCATTTCGACCCCCGGCAGGTGGCCCAAGAGCACGCGATGGGCGTGCAAGGCCCCCTTGGGGTTTCCGGTGGTGCCGGAGGTATAGATCAGGATGGCGGGGTCCTCGGCGGCGGTATCGTGAGGGGTGAAGTCGGCGCTCTCGCCCGCGATGGCCGCGTGGAAATCCTCGGCCCCGTCCGAACCGTCGATACAGAGCACAAGCTCAAGGTCCGGTAACTGATCCCGCAGCGACGCAATCTTGGCCGCGCCTTCGGCGTTGGTGATGACGGCCCTGGCCCCCGAATCCTTCAGCCGATGGAGAAGGGCATCCGGCCCGAACAGCGTGAAAAGCGGCAGCGAGACACAACCCATCTTCAGCGCGGCGATATGGGCGAGGGCTGTTTCGACCCCTTGCGGCAGGAGAACGGCAATCCGGTCGCCTCGGGCGCAAGTCTTGGAAAGTGCATTGGCAAGCTGGTTTGACTGCGCCTTGAGGGTGCCGAAAGTGATCTCGGCTCCAACCCCGTCCGCGCCCGCGTCAATCAGGGCGATCCGCTCGGGCTGCCGCTCTGCCCACTTGTCGCAGATATCAACGCCGATGTTATAGCGCGCCGGGATATCCCAGCGGAACCGGGCGCGGGTTTCTTCGACGGTGGGATAGGCGGTGAGCATGGCGGTCCTTTTCGGTGAAAAGACCGCGCCCCCGGCCCGAGGTCAATCCGGCACGTTGTCGATGCCCGATCCGCCCAAAGGGTGGCAGCGCAGGATGCGCCGCGCGGCGAGATAGCCGCCTTTGATCCCGCCGTGCTTTTCCAGCGCCTCGAGCGCATAGGCGCTGCAGGTCGGCTGATAGCGGCAGCCGTGCCCGACCCATGGGCTGAATACCATGCGATAGCCCTTGACGGGAAGTGACAGGATCCAGGCGAGCGGGGTCATTTGTGGATCTTTCCAAGCGCGGCTTTGAGGTCGCTCTGCATCTGAGCGAAATCGGCGGCCGCGGTCGCATCGCGGCGGCCCACCAATACATAATCCCAGCCGGGCCTCGCGCAAGTCGGCAGCACCAGACGCGCGATTTCCCGCAGGCGGCGCTTGGCGCGGTTGCGGGCCACGGCGTTGCCGACTTTCTTGGAACAGGTAAAGCCGACGCGCACGGCGTCTGAGCCATCGTCGCGGAACCGGGCCTGAAGGTGAAACCCGGCAAGCGCCATCCGGCGCCCTTGCGCGGCGGCAAGGAAATCCGACCGCTTGGTCATGATCTCGGGGCGAACGAAAACCGCCGCAGGCGTGGCCTCGGCGGTTTTAGGCTTTTCAGCTTCTGGCGTGGTCATGGCCACACCCTAACGCTATCAGGCGCTCAGGACCTTGCGGCCGCGGGCGCGACGGGCGTTAAGCACCTTGCGGCCGGCCTTGGTCGCCATGCGGGCGCGGAAGCCGTGACGGGCCTTGCGAACCCGGTTCGAGGGTTGGAACGTGCGCTTCATCGCGTTCTCTCCGTATCCTTGAGGCCGAACTGCACACGCGGGATTCGTGGGCGGGATTCGAGGCCTGTGTCATTCGAAGCCCTGCCAATAGAGGCGGGCGGGGGGCCTGTCAACACGACCCGAGCGAAGAATCGACGGCTTTAAGCGATTTTTCCGGCCCAGTTTGTTACAGTCGGCCGCTTTTATACGGGCAAAGAGGCACGGGCAATCAAGCTGCCGTGAGGGCTCTGGCGCGAAAGGCCACTTTGGTCCATGTCGGTTGGAACAGATCAAAGCCCGGACCGATCCTTGCCAGCCCCGATGTCACGCCACCTTCCCTGGATCACGATCGCAGCGGTCGCCGTTCTTGGCGTGGTTTTCCTGCGCGATCAGGTGACCTTCGCCGCTCTGGCCGAGAACCGCGATTGGCTGACCGGGCTTCGGGATGGGAACTATCCCGTTTTCGCCCTCGGTTTCGTGGCCGTCTACGCTCTCGCTGTGGCTTTTTCTCTACCCGGCGGCCTCATGATCACTCTGGCGGGAGGCTATCTTTTCGGCCTCTTCCCCGGCGTTCTCTTCAATGTCGTCGGAGCGACCCTTGGGGCAACGGCGCTGTTTTTCGCGGTTCGCGCCGGGCTGGGCGATGGGCTGACGAAGCGGCTCGAGGCCTATGGCGGGCGCGTGGCGCAGATCAAGGCGGGGCTTGATGAGAATCAGTGGTCGATGCTCTTCCTGATCCGGCTTGTGCCCGTGGTCCCCTTCTTCGTGGCCAACCTGATCCCCGCATTCCTCAACGTGCCGCTGCGCCGTTTCGTGGTCTCGACCCTCCTCGGCATCCTTCCCGGAGCCTTCGTGTTCACCAGCCTCGGCTCGGGGCTGGGCGAGGTCTTCGCCAGCGGCGCGGAGCCCGACCTCGGCGTGATCTTCACCGCGCCGGTTCTGGTCCCGCTCATTGGCTTGTGTATCCTCGCCCTGATCCCGGTGGTGGTCGGGGGCAAACGCGGAGGCGCGCGGATCTGATGGAGCGCATCAAGACCGATATCTGCATCATTGGCGCTGGCTCGGGCGGGCTTTCGGTGGCGGCCGGAGCGGCGCAGATGGGCGCGCGGGTCGTTCTTGTCGAAGAGGCCGAGATGGGGGGCGATTGCCTCAATCACGGCTGCGTGCCGTCCAAGGCGCTGCTTGCGGCCTCGGCCCGCGTGCCGCGCCCGACCTATGCCGAAGCGATGGCCCATGTGCGGGCCTCTATCGCCGCCATCGCGCCGCATGACAGTCAGGAGAGGTTTGAAGGGCTCGGCGTGCGGGTAATCCGCGCGCGGGGCGCATTCGTTGGCCCCAAGACCATCAGGGCGGGGGCCTTCGAGATCGACGCGCGGCGGTTCGTGGTGGCGACAGGCTCGCGGCCGATGATTCCTTCGATCGAGGGCTTGGCTGAGACGCCTTTCCTCACGAACGAGACCCTGTTCGAACAAAAGGACCAGCCCGAGCACCTGATCGTCATTGGCGCAGGCCCCATCGGCCTCGAACTTGCGCAGGCCCATCTGCGGCTTGGTTGCAGGGTCACTGTGGTCGAGGCCCAGAAGGCGCTGGGCCGCGAAGAGAGGGAACTAGCGAAGATCGTCATCGATCGGCTGAGGCGAGATGGGCTCGCGCTTCATGAAAATACGGCGGTCTTGAGAGTGGGCGGTAAGGCCGGAGCCGTCTGGGTCGAGACCGAGGCGGGCCGGATCGAAGGCTCTCACCTCCTTGTCGCTGCGGGTCGTGTCCCGAATGTGGGCGGCCTTGGCCTTGATGCCGCAGGGATCGCCGCCGATCCGGTGGCCGGCATCGCTGTCGGCTCCGACCTCAAGACCCCCGGCAACCGCCGTGTCTATGCCATCGGCGATGTTTCCGGGCGGCGGCATTTCACCCATCTGGCGGGCTATCAGGCGGGGATCGTTGTGCGCTCGGCGGTTCTGGGCCTTCCCGCCCGCGAGCGGCAGGACCACATCCCCCGCGCGACCTTTACCAGCCCCGAGATCGCCCATGTGGGCCTGACCGAGGCCGAGGCGAGGGCGAGGTTTGGCGATGGGATCGAGGTTGTGCAGGTTGGTTTTGACAAAAGCGACAGGGCCATCACGGCGGGCGATACCGAAGGGGCGATCAAGGTGATCGTTCGCAAAGGCAAGCCGGTTGGCGCCGGGATCGTCGGGCCGGAGGCGGGTGAGCTGATCGCCATGTGGGCGATGGCGATCTCGTCGGGCCTTGGTATGGCGGCGATTTCCAACACCGTTTTGCCCTATCCGACCAAGGCCGAGATTAACAAACGGGCTGCGAGTGCCTATTTTAGTCCAAGACTATTCGAAAGCCGTATGATCAGGCGGATCACCCGTTTCGTTCAAAGGTGGCTCCCCTAGGGGCGGAGGGACAATGCTGAACACGCTCTCAGGGCGTTTTCTGGTTCTGACGGTCGTCTTCGTCATGCTGGCGGAGGTGCTTATCTTTGTGCCTTCGGTGGCCCGCTTCCGGCAGGACTATCTCCTTCTCCGCCTCGAGCGGGCGCAGATCGCCTCGCTCTCGCTTCTTGCCGATGACATGATCTCGGACGACCTCGAGAAAGAGCTTTTGAAAAACGCGGGCGTCTTCAACGTGGTGCTGCGCCGCGACGAGGTGCGCCAGCTGATCCTCTCGTCCGAGGTTCCGGGGCCGGTCGAGGCGACCTACGACCTGCGTGGCGCTTCGGCGTGGGTGCTGATGCGCGATGCCATGATGACCCTGTTCGAACCGGGTGATCCGGTGATCCGGGTGATCGGAATGCCGGTGCAAGACGGCGGGCAGGAGATCGAGGTGACGATGGAGCAGGCGCCCCTGCGCGCCGCTATCATCGACTATGGCCTCAACATTCTGCTTCTGTCGGCCGTGATCTCGGTGATTACCGCGGCCCTCCTTTTTGTGGCGGTGCGGGCGTTCCTCGTAAAGCCGATCAAGGGCGTTGTGGGGCATATGCAGAGCTATGCCATGGCACCGGAAGACGCCCGCCGGATCATTGCGCCGACAGCCGGGCTGATCGAGCTGCGCGAGGCGGAAGAGGCGCTGCAGATGATGCAGCAGCAGCTCACAGCGGCCTTGCGACAGCGCGAGAGGCTCGCGCAGCTTGGCGAGGGTGTGGCCAAGGTGAGCCACGACCTGCGGAATATCCTTTCCTCGGCCCAGCTTTTCGTCGACCGGATCGAAGCCTCGGAAGACCCCGCCGTTCAGCGCCTTGCGCCCAAGCTCGTCAACTCGATCACCCGAGCGGTGCATCTGTGCGAGAATACACTGGCCTTCGGCCGGGCGGATGAGGCGCCGCCCAGGCTCGGGCGGGTCAGTCTTGCCTCCGTTGTCGCCGAAGTGTTTGACGGCGAACGCCTCGCGGCTGGAGACTATGACCTAAGCTTTTCCGAAGACATTCCGGGCATCCTGACAATCCGCGCCGATGCCGAACAGCTTTACCGTGTCCTGTCGAACCTTGCCCGCAACGCCCGGCAGGCGATCATGGCAACCGGCAAGCCCGGCGAAGTGAGCATCCACGCCCACGAAGACGACGCCCAATGGTGGATCACCGTGACCGATACCGGCCCCGGCCTGCCCCAACGCGCCCGCGAGCACCTCTTTCAGGCGTTTCAGGGGGGCGTGTCAAAGGGCGGCTCGGGCCTCGGCCTTGTCATTGCGGCCGAGCTGGTGCGCGGCCACGGCGGGCGGCTCGAGCTGGGCCGCACCGGCGATACCGGCACAGAATTCGTGATCTGCCTGCCCAAGGCCGAGCTTGCTTCGGGAAATTGATTTCTTTCGTTTTCGCCCTTGCAATGGCCCGCTGCTGCGGCTACATCCGCCCCACTCTGACGCGGACTGGTAGCTCAGTTGGATAGAGTACTTGACTACGAATCAAGGGGTCGGGGGTTCGAATCCTCCCCAGTCCGCCACTTTCCTCCAAAGTTTTGTCTGAATGCGCCAAAAGGCCATCTGGAATCCCGTAGGCCTGCCCGATAGGTTGCTTTTGAGCAATACGGGGGCGCAGGCTGCCTCCAAAGGGGGATCGATGGCAATCAACCCAGTTATTCGTGCAGGTGGTGTTCAGCGGCAAGCGCCCAGAGGGTTGTTCTTCTGCTCGGTGCCGGACAGCGGAATCGTGCAGATTCAACCCAAGAACGGGCAGATGCCAACAGCGGTCTTTCCGAATTGTGTTGTGCTTCCTCCGGATCTTCATGTGGAGCTCGTTCGCCGGTCGATAACCTTCTGGCATCCGATGAAAGACATCTTTCCTCTCAAGGGTATCCCGTGGATCGTGAACGCCTGTGCTGACGCAGACGAATATCGGAGTGGTCTTGAGATGCTTGCCAAGGCGACATCCGGAACAAGGCTGCCAGTGTTCAACCGGCCTGAGGTTGTCCTTGAAACGGGACGGGACAAGATCATTGACAAAGTGCGCGGGATCGATGGCCTAACTGTTCCCCATTGTCTCAAGTTCGAACCCAAGCTTCCCAAGGATTTCCCGGAGGCTTTCGAACGGGGCGGTTTCACCTTTCCGGTGCTCGTTCGACCGACTGGCTCTCAAACTGGCAGAGGCTTGATCAAGATCGATGGTCCGCAAGACTGGGACAAGATATACACAATCGACTGGGCCGGTCGTTCGCTCTACATGACACAGTTTGTCGATCGCCGTGACCAGCATGGAACCTACACCAAGTTTCGCGTCGCCTTCATCAATCGAAAACCCTACTTCAAATCTGCAGTAACCAAGAACGAGCCGATCGTGCACGGCTCCATGCGGACGATAGAAAGCGCCAGGTTGGAGATGGCCAAGCTGGACCGTCTTGCAGAGAATGAAGTCTTGGCGCGGATCATCGAAAAGCTTGCGCAGCAGATCCGGTTGAACTTTTGGGGGGTCGATCTGGGCTGGTCGGCTGAAGGCGATTTCGTCTTCTTCGAAGCGACCGCAGCCATGAGCATCACCGCGACAACCCACACTCCGGATGACGTGATGAAAGAGTTTCGCCGGATCGCAGGACCCATCTTTGAAAACCTAGGCAAGGCAGTTCTGACGCCTTCGAGCTGGGATTGTTGGCCGGAAGCGAATGTGCCGAAAGTCTCGGTCAAGAGAGCGTAGCGCAGTCGGTTCAATGGACGACTGTTGCCGCCCAATCCGCCCTTCTTCTGAAGCGGGTATTTAACTCATTGGCTGTTGCAGTATTGGCCCCCTGCTCTCAGAACTGCGGTGGCTGACCGGCCTCGCTCCCATTTCCGCTTTGTGAGCGATTGCTCCCGCGCTACCATCCACCCAGACGCGCCCCGGCCAGTTGGGTTCGTTGGGAGGGTGAATGCAGTCAGAAGACATTCTGCAGGCGATCATCTCGTCGTCGAGCGACGCCATCGTAACCGGCGACTCGGACGGCACTATCGTGACGTGGAATGCCGCCGCCGAGCGGATATTCGGCCATTGCGCCAAGACCGCTATTGGCAAGCCCTTGTCGATCCTTATGCCAGAACGCTATCGAAGCGCGCATGATGCCGGGATCGCGCGGGTGGTGAAAACCGGCAAGACCAAGGTCGTCGGGCAGGTTCTTGCCCTGACCGGCCTTCACGCCTCGGGCCGCGAATTTCCGATCGAACTTACCCTGTCCACCTGGGAGATGGG